>NZ_KV823497.1:0-22779 GCF_001815965.1 Corynebacterium sp. HMSC22B11
TAAGCCAACCCCCACCCCAGCAGACGTAGCAAAGCTCACCGCAAACAAAACCCCGGACGCGCCGGGCACCACCGAGCAGCCAGCAAACCAGGAGAGCCCAACCCCGGACACCAAGCCGGAGGAGCTCACCCGCGAGCAGCTACTCAAGGAGCTCGCCAGCGTGCGCCGGGAGGCGGCGAACTACCGCACCCAGCGCAATGAGCTAAAGCCCCTGGCCGAGAAGTACCAGGCCGCCGAGGAAGCGAAGAAAACCGAGCTGGAAAAAGCCCAGGAGCGCATCAAGGCACTGGAAACCCAGGCCGAGACCTCCCAGGCCGAACTCGTCCGCGCCAAGGTCGCCGCGGAAACCGGGGTACCCGCCCACCTACTGCCCGCAGGCTCCCAGGAGGACGTCACAGCAGCAGCCCAGGCACTCGTCGAGTGGGCAGGAAAGACCACCCCGCCAACCGCCCCGGTTGTCCCTGGGGTGGGGCGTACATCCAACGGTGATGACCGCGACGCGAAGGCCCGCCAAATCCTCGGCATCTAAACACCACCCGGCGCCCCACCCGGGGCACGTACAACGAAAGGAATGGTTGCTATGGCAACGCTATCCACCGACACGCTCGGAGGCCTGCTCCCCCGCTCCGTCTCCGAAGACATCTGGAAGGCCGCCACCCAGGCGGCCGTCGTCCCAACCCTCGCCAAGGCACACCCAATCATCCTCGGCGAGAACATCATCCCCGTGCTCTCCAAGCGCCCCGCCGCATCCATCGTCGGCGAGCTGGAGAACAAGCCAGGCTCCGAGATCGAACTCGGCGCTAAGTCCATCAAGCCGATCAAGGCCGTCGTCGGCCTCGAGTTCTCCATGGAGACCGTCCACGCCAACCCGGCCAACGTCATGGACATGCTCTCCGAAGAGCTCTCCGAGGCGCTCGCCCGCCAGATCGACCTGGCCATCCTCCACGGCCGACAGGCATCTACCGGCACCGCTCTCTCCGGCGACCCGGACTACATCAACAAGACCACCAACCGCGTCGAGCTCACCGACAACCCAGCCGCCGCCGACCAGGCACTCTGGGACGGCTACGAGCTCGTCGTCGGCGGCGAGAAGGCCTAC
This sequence comes from Corynebacterium sp. HMSC22B11, assembly GCF_001815965.1. Lineage (NCBI taxonomy): Bacteria > Bacillati > Actinomycetota > Actinomycetes > Mycobacteriales > Corynebacteriaceae > Corynebacterium > Corynebacterium sp. HMSC22B11. Next base: position 1,100 of record NZ_KV823497.1, read on the forward strand.
AACTTCACCGGCTTCGGCTTCGACCCGCGCTTCACCGCGCGCCTAGCCAACGCCCGCGACAAGGAAGGCCGCCGACTCAACCCGGATATTCCCATGGGCGGAGGACTCTCCAACTACTCCGGCCAGCCGGTCGTGACCTCCCGCACCATCTCCGGACAGGTCGACGCCTCCGACGACAGCGGTGTACGCGCCTTCGGCGGCGACTGGGAGCAGCTCCGCTTCGGCCGCGCCCTAGACATCAACCTCAAGAAGATCGAATACGGCGACCCCTTCGGAAACGGCGACCTCCAGCGCCGCAACGCCGTCGCCTTCCTCTCCGAGGTCATCTTCGGCTGGGGAATCCTCAACACCGACGCCTTCGTCGCCTACGACGCCCCAAAGGCCGAGTAGCCCAGGCACCACCATGAGGATCCAAAACACCACCACCGGCACGATCTGCCACGCCTCCGACGACCGAGCACAACAGCTCATCGCCGAAGGCCACTGGCAGCCCGCCAACACCAAACCGAAAAACACAAAGACCACCACCCGCAAGACCAAGCCGAAAACCACAAAGGCCACCGCCAACCCCACCAACGGCGCGGTCTAACCACCACAAGGAGGTGACACCATGCCAGCAGTAAACATCACCACCGACGACATCCTCGTCTTCAACCCCGACCTCGACCCCGACCAAGTAGAAATCCTCATCCGCGATGGACTCGCCCTCGCGCGCCGGGCAGCGCCGTGCATCGACCAGGAGGATTTTCTGTACCCGGAGGCGGCCGAGGCGGTGATTAGGTCGGCGATTCTTCGGTGGGCTGAGTCTGGTTCTGGTGCGATCACCCAGGAATCGAGCACGGCAGGCCCGTGGAGCTTCCAGCAGACGTTCGACACTCGGTCTGCTCGTCGGTCGCTGTTTTGGCCGTCTGAGGTCACGGAGCTGCAGCGGCTCTGCCAGACCAGTGGGCAGGGGGCGTTTTCGATTGACACGATCCCCACCAACGGGGCGTGCAGTCATTCGCCTGAGTGTTCCGTTCGCTTTGGTGGGGTGTGCAGCTGTGGGTCTGTGCTGAACGCGGATCGGGGTGCCCTGTGGTGATCCGCAAGGCTAGGTTCCCGGCTCTGTACGCCGTCGAGGTGCTCACGCCTGATCCACCTGGAGTGGACAGGCTGGGCAACCCGAAGCCGACCGGCACGTTCAGCGCGAAGACCATCCGAGTCATTGGGTGGCACACGGGTTCGACTGAGGAGGTCTTCGGCGACTCGGTCCTGCGAACGAAGGACACGCTGTCCTTATACGTGCATGCCGACGCCGCACCTCAGCCGGATCAACGTATTCGTCTACCTGATGGGTCTGAGTGGGACGTGGACGGCCACCCCATCGATCATCGTCACGGCCCTTGGTTCGACCCGGGGGCCGTGATCGTCAGCTGTAAGAAAGTGGAGGGCTAAAGCATGCCTCTGATTGTCCAGACCATCGAGGGGCCCGATATGGCTTTCGATACCGACGCATGCACGGTGACCGATAGCGGGGCCCTTGTCGTTTACACGCCAGTGGAGCCGCGTGTCGTCGTCGCGGGGTTCTCCCCAACGGTGTGGCAGACGTTTCACTTCGAGCCAACCGAGGACGAAAACTAATGCGCTTCCGTTGGAACCGAGGAGCCTTCGAAGAGCTGCGTCGTGAATCAGGTATTCAGGACGCAGTAGACGACGCAGCCGATGGCATCGCTGAGGCCGCCGGTGAAGGGTTCATTGTCGATTCGATGCAGGGTAAGACCCGCTACCGGGCGATCGTGGCCCCACAGACTCGGATGGCGCACCGGCGCAACGCGAAGCATAACGTGCTGTTGAAGGCCGTTAACGCCCGCAAAGGTTAGGAGGCCATTGGTTGCTTGCCCTTGAGCTCGTCGCCCCGCTCGTGCGCTCCCAGGTGGAGTGCCCAGTCGTGACGAAAGTCCCCCGTCCCCGTCCGCCGGTGTTCATCCGCCTCGATCAGTCAGCACCGGTGCGAGTCAACCCCGTAGTAGACCGCACTGAGCTGATCGTCCAGGTGTACGCGCCAGACGCTGACACCGCTCTCGGCATCGCTGAGCACGTCAGGGAGTGGTTGCTCGACCTCGACGCTTATGACGCGCGGGTACAGCAATGGTCTGAATCCGCCGGCCCCTATGAATTCCCTGACCCCGACCTGCCAGAGATTCAGCGCTGGCAGATCTCCGGCACCATCTACCACCACATCCTCTAAGCATTCTCTGATCCCCAAACCCCACTGCGCATCACGGCCGGTGGGGTTGTTGTATGCATGAAAGGAAGCCTGCTCATGGCTAACAAGATTTTCCGTAACAAGGCCAACGTCCTGCTTGGCGCTCCCGATGTCGCCGCCGCCGGTGGCGCGGTCTCTATCGTCACGCCCGCCGCGGATAAGTCGCTCTACCCAACCGACGCGGTCACCGAGCTGGCTGAGGGGCTCAACCCACAGCCCGGCGGTTACGTGGCCCCGGAGGGACTGGCCAAGGCCGTGGAGAGCGACACCGAGGACATCGAGGACTGGAATGGTGACCTCGTCCTCCGCCCGATGTCCAAGCGCACCGTCACCCTGAGCCTGACGTTCATGGAGACCGCCAACGAGTCCGTCCTCAAGATCGTCAACCCGGAAGGCGCGGTAAGCACCGACGACACCGGCAAGGTCATCGAGGTCAAGGATCTTGCGAACGATAACCCGCACTTCGGCATCGTCTTCGAGATCAAGGGCTCTCGTAACCGCAAGATCCGCATCTACGCCCCTTACGCGCAGATCACCGATCTCGGCGACATCCAGTACGCCCGCTCCTCCGCAGTCAAGTACGAAGCAACGATCACCTGCTACGTCGACGACCACGGGGCAGCGCTCTACACCTGGATCCAGACCATCGACGACACCACCGCCAATGAGGGCACCACCAACGACCAGGGTGCCGAGTCCCCGGGCGCCGAGCTGGAGTCCTAGCCCTCGTCACCGTCACCCTCTACCTTCCTCGTCTCTCTTCACCCTTTCGTTCCCAAGATTTGGAGTTACACCTTGTCCGCAAAGACCTTCACCTGGACGATCAACAACGGCCCCAAGGCAGGTAAGACCATCACGCTGCCAGCAGACCCCGCAAACAAGATGGGCGTCGGCTTCCACCGCCGCCACCGCAAGGAGTCCCCAGAAGAGCAGATGTGGGTACTCGTCGAAGCCCTCGCCGACGACAAGAATCTCGAGCTCATCGACACCCTCTGGCCAGACGAGTTCGCCGAATTCATGGAGGCCTGGCAGGGCGGCTCCATGGGGGAATCCAACGAGTCCTCGGAATCCTAGAAGACCCTGACCGCAAAGCAGCCCTCGAAGTCGACCTCATCGACCGAGGGCTGCGCCTGCGGTGGCTCATGGACGGCACCGACCGACTCACCTACCGCGACATCGCCGTCATCACCGCCAACCCCACCCCCACCAGTCACCTCGCAGCCCTCGACAGCCCCGAACACTACGGCTGGACAACCAACACCTACCTCCTCGCCCACATCATCGACGCACTCAACGGCGCGAACTGGCAACGATCCGGCCAAAGCAACCAAAAACGCCCAAAGCCATTCCCACGCCCAACAACCCCTCAAGACCCAGACCACATCCCCACCGGCGACGAAGCCGGAACCATCACCCCAGAAGCAACCCCAATCAACGAGCTACGCCAGTGGCTCGCAGCCACCACCAAGCCCCGCCCCTCAACCACCTAGGCACCCACAACAACACCGCAAGGAGACACCATGCCAGCCAAAACCGGCAACGAGATCGCCCACGTCTATGTCTCCGTCATCCCCGAAACCTCCAAGATCGCCCCCGGCATCAAAAGCGCCTTCAAGGGCGTCGACGCCACCGCCGAAAAAACCGGCAAATCCATGGGCAACCGCCTCACCAGCGCCGTCGGAAAAACCTTCAAAGCAGGCGCAATCGGCATCGGAGCCGCCGCAGGCGCAGCCCTCGGAGGCTCCCTCGCCAAAGGCCTAGGCCGCCTCACCGCCATCGAAAACGCCCAAGCCAAGCTCCGCGGCCTCGGCAACTCCGCCGACGACGTCTCCAAAATCATGGACAACGCCCTCGCCTCCGTGAAGGGCACAAGCTTCGGCCTCGGCGAAGCAGCCACCACCGCCGCCGGAGCAGTCTCCGCAGGCATCGCGCCGGGCAGGGAGCTGGAGAACGTGCTGAAGGCGGTGGCCAATACGGCCGCGGCGTCTGGCACGTCGATGGAGGAAATGGGGGCGATCTATAACAAGGTCGCGTCCTTCGGTAAGGCGCAAAACGATGTGCTGCAGCAGGTCGCTAGCCGTGGTATCCCGATCTATGAGGCGCTGGCTAAGCAGATGAACGTCACCTCGAAAGAGGTGTTCAAGCTTGCTTCTGATGGGTCGATTAACTTCGAGACGTTCCAGAAGGCCATGACCGAGGCCGGTGGCACGGTGGCGAAGGAGCTCGGCCAGACAACCACCGGCTCGATCGAGAACGCTGCCGCCGCGATGGGCAGGTTCGGCGAGAAGTTGGCCGCCCCGGTGTTCGCCAGCGCGCCCGCCATCATCGGTGGGGTGACGAGTGTGTTCGATGGGCTCACTGACGCGATTACGCCCGCCAGTGAACGTATCGGTGAAGTTCTCGCCCCTGCGTTGGAGTCTGTGGCTCAGAGAATGGAGACCACCCTAGCCCCGGCTGTGGCTCGTGGTGCTGAGGAGTTCGGCAAGATCGCAGTCGCCTTCACGGAGGCGGCGGTCGATCCACAGCTATGGGAGCGCATCGGCTCTACGTTCTCCTCGATCGGCTCTGTAGTCGCCGATCTGTGGCCGTCGGTGCAGTCCCTCGCGGGCGCCTTCGTTCGTGTGGCTACGTCGTTCAGTATCGCCACGTGGCAAGCCTTCGGCGCCGTGGTCGGGGCGCTAGCCCCTGTGCTCGAGCACACGCTTGTGCCGGTGCTCAACACGATCGCAGATGTTGCCGAAGGCCACCCTGGCCTGGTGAAGGCAATGGTCGCGGCCTGGCTCGGGTTCAAGGGCATTAACGCTGCGATCGTGCCGTTGAAGAACGTTGGCGGGGCCGTGAGGTTCGTGTCCGGCGTGCTCACTGCAGGTGGCGGGCCCGGGGCTGCGATCCTGAAGTTCGCGGCGTCCGCGTCTTCGGCGAATCCGATCATCGCGAAGATCGGAACGGCGTTTGTCGGCCTGGGGAAGAACCTTATTAAGGTCGGAAACGTCACCCAGGTTCTCTCCCCGCTGGCTTCTGCGCTGAAGGCCGGCTTGTCGCTGGTTAACCCGTGGGTGGCAGGGTTCGCTGCCCTGTCCGCAGCTGCCGTCTGGTTCTTCACCAAGACGGAGGTGGGGCAGCGGATTTTCCAAGCTGCCACTGATGCGCTCAAGGCAGCGTGGGAGTCTACGGTTAACGCGCTCAAGGCGGGGTGGGACGCTATCACCTCAGTGTTCTCTACCGCCTGGGAGTGGCTGAACACTAGCGTGTTCGAACCGATCAAGACTGCCTTCGAGGGGCTGAAAGCCCTGTTCCTAGAGGGGGACTTCACCAGCGCGTTGCGTGACGCCTTCGGCTGGGAGGAGGACTCCCCCATCGTCGGCGTGCTGCTGAAGGTTCGTGATGTGGCGATCGCCGTCAAGGACGGGGTCGTCGCCACGTGGTCGATGCTGCAGGACAAGTGGACGGAGTTCACGACCGGGCTCGGACAGTTCTACGAGACGTGGATCCAGCCGCTCGTGACCCTCGGGGCGACGATCGGCGAGGCAATCGGCACGGCCGTCGGGTGGGTTTCCGAGAAGCTCGGCGCGCTGTTCACGTGGATTGGGGAGAAGCTCGGCAATGCTGCCGGGTGGATTGGTGAGAAGCTCGGCACGGTTTATGAGGCCGTCGTCAGTGTATTCACCAGTGTCCTGGACTGGATTAAGGGACGCTTCTCCCAGATGCAGGAGGTGTTCCAACCGTTCGCTGATTCCGCACGAGATATCTTCCGCCTGGTCGGAAGCATTATCCAAGACGTGTGGGAAGGAACGGTTAAGAGCATCTTCGATGCGTGGAAGCTCGCTGCCAGCCTGCTGGGTAATGCTATGCAGACCGCGGGGAACATCATCAAGCTCGCGTGGAATGCTCTGGGCCAGGCCGTGCAGTCGGTGTGGAACAACGTCATCAAGCCGCCGCTGAATTTCTTCCGGCAGCTTGGTGGCCTGCTTGCTGATGTGCTCACTGGAAATTTCCAGAACATCGGCAACAGGTTCCGGGAGATGGGCGCCGCTCTCAAGGCCACCGTCACTGGCCCCATCAACGCCGCCTTTGACCTATTCAAGATCGCCGCGAATCTCGCGAAGGACGCCTTTAACGTCTTCCGCGCCGGAGTAGGCCAAGCGACCAACAAGATCAAGGGGTACATCTCTGACCTTGCTGCGAACTTCCGCGGCTTGCCGGGGAAGATCAAGGCGGCTTTCTCCGGGGCTGGCACGTGGCTCGTTGAGGCCGGCAAATCCATCATCCGGGGGCTGGCCAACGGCATCCGTTCCGCTGGGTCGCTGGTCGCCGACGCGATCCGCGCCGTCGTACCCGACAGCCTGGAAAGGTTCGTGCCGGGGCTGCACTTCGGGGGCATCATTCCCGCGTTCGCTCGCGGTGGTGTGCTGCCCGATATCCCTGGTGTGTCTCGTACCCAACGCGACCCAATCCTGGGCTGGTCGTCCGACCAGAAGGTGCCAGTCGCTCGCGTCGAGCCTGGCGAGTTCATTGTGAACCGCGAGGCCACCCGGAAGCACCTGCCGCTGTTGGCTGCGATTAACGCTAACCGCCTGTCCCCGAAGAAGGGTGACCTTGGTGGGTTCAGTGGCCTGCCGGGCTACGCGAAGGGCGGTATCGTGTCCGCCCCGGACTTGCTGCGATTCGCCCGTGGCCAGGCTGTGGGTGGTAAGAAGGCCGGGCGTTCCTTGCAGGGCGCGCCGTACGTGTGGGGCGGGTCGAACTGGGGTGACTGCTCCGGCGCGATGTCCCAGTTCGCTAGTGCGGTGTCGAACGCGGGGAACTGGTTTACCCGCAAGTTCTCGACCGGAACGCAGGGCAGCTGGCTATCCCAGCACGGGTTCAAGTCCGGTTTGGGTTCCGGCCCTCGTTTCGCCACTGGGTTCTTCAATGGTGGCCCCTATGGTGGGCACACGTCCGGCACGATCTTCTTCGGTGACGGGAAACGCGTCAACGTTGAGATGGGTGGCGGTGCTGGCGGGCAGGGCAAGATCGGTGGAGCTGCTGCCGGTGCTGATCATTCCCAGTACACGCACCGCTATCACTTCCCACTGTCTGGTGGTTCTGTGGGTGGTCGCCCACGGAACACTGCGACGTGGGGGCCTCCGTTCTTTGTGGGTGAGATTGTCCGCAAGTCGGAGGATATGAAGCTCGACGGGTTGGCGGCGAAGATTGGTGTCGCTACGGCGCTGGTTGAGTCTGGTGACCCGTTGAAGATGTACGCCAACAGGGCTGTCCCGGAGTCCCTGAAGTACCGTCACGACGCGGTGGGATCAGACCACGACTCTGTGGGCCTGTTCCAGCAGCGGAATAACGGTGCATGGGGCACGGTCAAGCAGAGAATGACCCCCTACGATTCCGCCGGCCTGTTCTTCAAGCGACTGAAGTCGTTTGACTACCGTTCGATGGATCCGGGCGCTGCCGCGCAAAAGGTGCAGGTAAGTGCCTTCCCCGACCGGTACGGACAGAAGATGGGCCGCGCCCAAGCGCTGATTAAGCAGTACGGGTCTACCGGGGTATCTGCCCAAGCAGAGACTCTGGCAGGCGGTGGGGTGGAGTCCACCTCGTCATCGGGCATCACCCTCACAGGTGGTGAGCAGATCGACTGGGGTGAGGCGTCGAACCTCTACTCCGAGATCAAGCGCGAACGCGATCTAGCCAAGAAGCTAGCCCGCTGGCGCCGCGGTGCGTTCGACCGAGGCGGCATCGCCCGCGGCATCGGCTTCATGCCAAAAGCCACCATCAAGCCCGAGCGCGTCCTGAACCCGTCAAACACCAAGGCGTTTGACCAACTCCCAGGCGCGCTCGCAGATGTGGCAAACAAGCTCGGGATCTCCGCCGAGGCACAAGGCATGGCAGCCCGGGCAATGTCCAACGTGGAAGCCGCCATCACAAGCTTCAACGCCAAGGACGCGATCAAGCTCGGCGACATGCTCGGCCTCGAGAAGATCACTGGGGTGCTCAAGGGCAGCGTCACCGCATACGACGAGATGCAGACCGCCCACGCCGCCCAAGTCGATGCCGCCGACGGCGTGAAGCAAGCCGAGAAGAACTTGGCGACCGCGCGCCGGGAGTATGCCGAGGCTCTGGCCGAGGATACTGAGCTGACCGTCAAGCAGAAGCGGAAGCTGGAGGATGCGCAAGCTGCCGTCGTCGCGGCGAAGAAGCCCGATAAGAAGGGCAACGTCAATGCCGACAAGGTAGCCAAGGCCGAGCTCCGGCTTAAGCGTGTCCAGGAGGATATCGCCGCCGAGCAGGAGAAGACGGGCAAGAAGCAATCCGACAAGGTGAAGGAGGCTGCAGAAAACCTCACGAAGGCTGAGGACGAGCTCGCGGCTGCCCGGTATGTGGTGACCGCTGCGGCTAAGGCCGCAGGCTTCGCCGAGATCGGCATGGTTCTGGCCGTCGCCGAGATCGTGGGCAAGGTCGCGAAGAAGATCGGGACGGCGATCCGCGCTGCCCGGCAGGGCATGGCCGACGCCCGTGCAGAGTCGATGAAGGCAGTGTCCGAATGGACACAGCTGGTGGACTCTCAGCGGGAGACGGTCTCCAAGCTGAAAATGAGCCTGATCGATGCACAGATCGCGCTCACCAGCGCAGCGTGGAAGACCCGCCTCTCCGTAGCTGATGTGACCCGCGCCCAGCTTGAGGGCGCGAAGAACGTCGCCGAGGCTGAGGCGAAGCTCAAGGCAGAGCGGGAGCGCGTCGCCCGTGCGGGCATGTTGCACTACAACGACATGCGCGCCGCATACGACCGTTTCCGTCTTGCTGAGCGCGACGCGATGGCCGGACGACTGGACGACTTCATCCGCATCACCCCGGAAATCCGGGCACTGGAGCACGAGGTCAACGTCGCCCGGATCGAGGGAATCCAGGGCCAGCACAAGGCTGTGCTCGCCTCCCTGGAGGCAATGCACGCCCAGCAGCTGGCAGCCCTCGATCTCGCCAGCACAACCCTGCAGCTGCAGCAGCAGACCGCCCAGCTCGCACAGATGGCCCAAACCCACTTTGGACTCACCAGCGAGCAGGCACTCACTGGCGCGAACACCGCGGCCCTCGAGGCCGAGGCGTTGCGCCTGCGGGGTAAGACGAACCGGGGCATCGGCTGGGTCGGTGATTTCCTCACCGACCCGATCGAGACCCTCCGGTACGCATTCGGCGGCGCGCGCGCCGATAAGGCGCGCCTCAAGCAGCTGGAAGCACAGATCGCCGAGCGTAACGCCGCAGGCCTAGGCACCGGCGTCGAGCTGGATCCGAAGATCGCCCGGCAGGCGCAAATGCTCTTCGGCCGAGGGCTGGAGGAAGAAGCCCGCAACCTGCTGGCCTCCTCCTCCTGGGGTGACGCCCAACGCGCCCTCGACGCGGCCAAGGAGCAGCAGCAGATCCTCGGAATGCGGCAAGCCGAAGAGGCACTCAAGGCCTCGAAGGCCCGCCTCCAGGCACTCGTCGACTTCGAGACGAAGGCGAACCCGCTGCGCCAGCAGCTTGATGCCCTCGAGTCCGCAGCCAGCGCAGAGAAGCACCGAGCAGAGTACTGGCGGGAGGAATCCCCCGCCGTCCGCGAGGCGCTCAAGGCACTGGCCGACTTCGAAGCCTCCAACGCCACCGACCTCATCGCCGCCAGCCGCGGGCAAAAGACCACCCTCAACCTGACGATCCCCAACCAGGACGTCTACACCCGCGAACAGATGGACGCAGTCCTCAACCTCCTCACCGAGATCCCAGAACTGGAATCCCGAATCGAAAGAATCGAAAACCCACCAACCGGCGCCAACGCACTGATGAACGCCCGCCTCGGCCGCTAACCACCAACAAGAAAGGAGGCCACCATGAAGTGGGACATAAGCTACACCGCCTACACCGGCGACACCGTAGAACTAACCACCCCCACCTCCCCGGTGTTCATCACCAACGGCGGCATCGAAGGACTCGTCGGCACCATCACCGAAAGCCCCCGAACCACCATCAACACCCCCGGCCACACCGTCACCCCACACGACCAAACCATCATGCCAATGACCGGCACCCTCACCCTCCGAGTCAAAGGCACCCCACACGAAGCCGAACACCACTACACCCGCTTCACCAACCTCTGGCACCACAACCCCACAAAAGCCGGAACCCTCCACCTCACCACCCCACACGGCAACTACCACACCACCGCCCGACTCGCGCCGGGCGAGGCAATCGCACCACCAGCGATCCGCCCGGGACGAAGCTCCGCACCGACGATAGAGGTTCCAATCATCTGCGATCGGGGCGGGTGGCTACTCACCCGGTCAGGCACCGGCACGGTGGCGGTCGCTAACCCTGGTGATACTCACCTGTGGGTGCGTGTCCGCTGGCAGGGCACCGGCGGCCGGTTCGCCCTCCCCTCCGGGTTCAGCGTCCACCTGCCCCCGACCTCCTCACCCCGCACCTTCCTGCTCTCCCCCGCGGAATCCTGCGCCGTGGTCGATGATGCCGGCGTACTGGATGATGCTCTCTCCTCCCAACTGTGGGCGACCCCGCCAGAGGGTGTGCCCCCTGGCACGACTCGCACCTTCACGGCACCAGCCGGTGCCCGTGTGTCGTGGGACGTGCTCACCCTCAACCCCTGGACATAGAGACAACGTAGAAAGGCACCTTCATGGTCAACTGGGATCAATGGCGACGCCACATCGACCACACGGTCGCTGATACCGGCCAGTGGGTCGGCCTCCTCGACGGCGACTGGCAGCCGATCTGCACCATGCCCCCACTCCTCGACCTCACCGCCGCCACTAACCGACTCGCCGCCGGTGAAGTCCAAGCCACCTTCGACATCACCAGCCACCACCGCCCAACCCACCCCGTTGCTGATCGCCTCATCGCCGACAAGCTCGGCAAGTTCGACGACAACGGCAGGATCAGCCCCGCCATCGACGAGGACCTCAACCTCGCGGTCATCCGCCCCGGCTCCCGCCAGGTGTACTTCATCACCCACACCGAAAGCGAGGGCACCACCGCCCCCACAACCCTCACCGTCTACGGCACCGACCTGATCGACCTCCTCGACGCCACCCCCTGCCCCTCAAACCCCAAAACCTGGGGAATGTACCCCATCACCACCCGCACCGAAGACGCCGGCGGCACGTACACCACCCCACGCCAATACGGACCCGTCGAGATGGCAGACGTCGCCGACGGCTACACCTACGACGACCCAGCAGACATCGCCCTTCGCCGCTGTATCCAAGACTCCGTCGACGCAGTCATACGGGAATGCGGATTCACCCGCCCCCACATCGCCGTCCAATGGGACACCCCCACCCCAGGCGCGCCCCGCATGGTGCTCCGACCCCAAGACGAAACGATCTGGGCATGCATCCAAGAACCCGCACTCCTCGCAGGCGCAACCATCAACGCCTCCCTATGGTGGCCAGGCGATGACCCATTCCCCGTCCGACACCACCCCGACCAACCACCAGCACTCACCAGCTACGACCACCCCATCGCAAAAATCGAAGTCTCCATCACCGGCAAGGAGTAAGCACCCATGACAGGCCTGCCCGCACTCGTCGCCGACGGCGGCACACTCACCGTCATGCGCCGCCTAGCCACCTACGCCTGGGGCGAATACACCGTCACCTGGCCCGACGACTTCACCCCACCCGACGTCGAAGAAGGAAACACCCTCGGATACGTCGCCCACCTCAACAACAAAAAACCCTCCCTCTCCGGCCGCCGCTTCATCCGATCCGACGTCGACATCACCGCCACCGACCCCAACCCCACACCACCAGAACCAGGCCAAACCAACGTCGAAGAAATCCTCGACGCCGCCACCAACCAAGTCACCGGCGACGCCTTCCTCGAAAAAGACATCACCACCCCAGGCCTCGGCAGACTCACCCCAGGCCTCCACTTCCGCGTCGGCGACCGCATCCCCATCCGCATCTTCGGCCGCATCCTCGAAAACCAACTCGTCACCGCCATAACCCGCACCTCCGAACCCTCCGACACGAACGGCTACCTCGTCCACATCGGCGGCCAACTCACCGGCGACCAACTCCAACTACTCCAACGAAACACCGAAATCGACCGCGCCATCCTCGCCGAACGCCGCGAACGCATCCGCGCCGTCGGAGCAGTAGAACACAAAGCCGATCGCGCCGGGCGGACTGCGTCGACTGCGGTGGCTGAGACTCAGCAGCTTCGCGATACGTTGACCCGCCGCGGGGCAAGCCCTAGTGAGGTGACTGCACAACTGCAGCGGTTAAACGACCAGTTGTCGGCTCATGGGGAGTCCCCACCTGGTGGGCTGATTCCTGCGATCCTGCAGGAAAACGCGTTGCGGTGGAGGATGCAGGAGGAGATCGACCGCCTGCAGTCCCGCCAGATTAAGGATAACGCGGGCGTGCTGGAGGGGTTACAGGAGCTGCGGGAAAGGGATGCCGCGCAGATTCGTGAGATTGATGCGCTGTCCGCCCGCCTGTCTGTACTGGCAGTGGGCAAGGTGACTGTCGGCGGTGGCATGACCGCGAAGTCCACGCTCCACGGCATTGCGCTGCGCACCCCATCCGGTGACCGGCACCTGTATGTCTGTGCCAGCCCGGACTTTCACGGGACGATCACGGTGCAGATCTTCTATGCCAATGGATCCGGGTATCAGAAGGTCTTTACTGCGAAGGACTTTGAGTACCGCACAGGTAAATACGATTTGCGGCGCCTAGAGGTGCTGAAGGATTTCTGGGTCACTAACCGCACGAGCTCTCGTCCCTATGCGGCGTACTGGTGGGTGCCGCTGGGAAATATTGATTCCACCACCGTCCTGGTGGACCACACCACGTGGAACCAGGGCGTCATCGACTACGTCCCAGAAGAAGGAGAATACTGATGACACGAGTGACCGGAACGCTTCACCACGTCCTCGGGAATGCCGAGGCGATCACCGAAGTGTGGGTGCGCTCGGCGCGTGCTCGCGGCCACGGCGGTGGCTGGCTCATGGAGACCAGCGCCCGCACCCCGATCACCGACGCTCACCTGTCGCTAGACATCACCCCTGGGCCCGCGGTCCTCGTCGCAGTGGCAGAGGGGCAGCCGCTGGAGCATATCGAGATCATCGTCCCGGATGCTGATTCCGAAACGCTTGAGCATTGCATCACCGCGGCCCAGGGCACGTCTGGACGATCTGCAGAGGTGCTGGATCTTCTCCGGCAGCAGATCGCAAGTGATCTGAGTGAGTCGGCTAAGGCTGTCACGAACTCAAGGGCGGCAGCCAGTGAGGCTGAATCGTCGGCACACGCCGCGGCCAGTAGTGCGTCAGAAGCGTCACGGTCTGCCGATGCTGCCGCGTCAGCAGACTCCAGCGCTAGCGAGCATGAGAAGCATGCTGCGTCCCATGCTACGGCTGCCGCCAGGTCCGAGAAGGACGCCCAATCATCCGCTAGTGCCGCGGCTGGCGACGCCGACCGGGCGAAGCAGGAGGCCGACCGGTCGACCTCCCAGGCCGGGAATGCTGCCGCGTCTGCTGGAGAAGCTAAAACCCATGCTGACCGTGCTGAAAACGTTATCGACCACGTGGACTGGTACGACGACCGGCTGATGGTGATGGGAACAATCAGCCCTCCGCTAACCGGCCCCAAAGGTGATAAAGGTGAACCGGGACTGTCTGGCGCGTCTACGTGGGACGCGATCACCGAGAAGCCCGACACGTTTCCTCCAACCGCCCACAAGCACAAGGTGGCAGACATTAGCGACCTGCCGTCCATTTCATACGAGGCGACAGGCATGACGATTCCCCTCCGTACGGGTGATGGGCATATCAGGGTGAACACACCGACTTTTAGTAATGACGCCGCGCCGAAGAGTTATGTGGACAGGGCGGTGGCGGAAACGAGGGCTTTCGCCGAGACCCGCGCAATCGTTCGGCAAGTCACCTCACCACCATCCACCCACGAGCTCGGCGTCCTGTACGTCATCCCGGAGTGATGCCTATGCCTATCTACATCGGCGGCCACAAAGCCAATCAGCTGTGGTGGAATGGCCAAAAAATTAAGGAAGCCTGGTACAACGGCGCAAAAATATTCACCTCGGGACCTCCAACCTGGACAACCAGAACTAGATACACCGAAGGCGAGATCGTAGCCGTCACAATTAACGGCCAAACAGAACACTTCCGATGCACTCGACTGCACTGGTCAGACAGCACAAACCGGCCCGGAACCGGGGCATACGCAAGCACATATTGGCAACGCGTCCAAAACCCCACCGAACCAACCCCAACCCCAACCCCCGGGGGCGGCACTAGCCCAACACCAGTGAACTGGCAACCAGGCAAAACCTACCGGGCGGGCGACCAAGTCATCTGGAGCGGTGCCGGCATGCGCAAAATCTACGAATGCACACGCACCCACTACTCCTCCGAAGACTACGAGCCCTACTGGGGTCTACGCGGCAGCGAGGTCTGGAAGCACATCCGAGACCTGTAGCCACCACAACAGCAAGAAAGCGAGTCAACATGACCACGATAAAGACCCAAATCGAGCAGCTACCCGACAACAAATTCCGCGAACTCAAAGACTGGATCATCGTGGACGAAACCGCCCGCCGAGAACAAGAGCAAGCAGTTCGCGCCGGGCAACAGGAGATCATCCAAGAGCTACAGCACGACGGGGTAATCCCAGCCCCCAACTACAGCAACATCGAAAGCGCCCGCAGCGCCGACATGAACATCGCAGCATGGGCAGACCCGGGCACATCCCACGCCCTGATGTACCCACGCGGCGCAGTCGTGATGCACCAAGGCCGAATTTGGGAGTCCGGAGTAAATATGAATCACTGGACACCAGGTGCGCCGGGCGTTTATTCGCCAGTGTGGCGGGATGTGACTGAGTCGGTACGCCCCCGGGAGAAGGCGACCGAGCACACAGACGGTCCTACAGATGCGGTATCGCCTGATGTGTTGGTTCCGTCTGCATATTCGGACGGTAGGGATTACGCTGCTGGCGACGTGGTTGTTTATGACGGTGGGGTCTACGAGTGCACTGGGGATCACCATGCAGCCGCGGGCTGGACGCCTGTGACGGCGCATGGGTACTGGAAGAAGATTCGCTAGGACTTCTTCGTTGCGGTCGGTGCGTTCGGCACTGGAGAGCCTGGCCGACCAGCTTGCCAGGCCTTCACCTCCTCCGCATCCCATAGCGGCGTCATCCTGTTAACTTCACCGACTTTCTCAGGGGGCATGCCCCGGCGTACGTACGAGCGCCACGAGGATTCAGTAATCCCACAGTGAGCTGCGCACTCCCTGATCGTCCAGAGCACCGCCCCTGTTTCTGGGTTCGTGATTAGTGGCCTCACTTTTCGTCACCAGAGTTAAGCGAGTCGACGAGGTTCCATGCAGATGCCCCGCAAATGGCGGCGATAAGCACCTTGGAGGGGTTTTCACTCCTCGCGTAGATGATGGCAGTGACAAATCCCGCGAGTGCGCTGATGGTGCGCAGATTCATGATCTGCTCCTATCTTGTGTTCGGTAGTGTTGGAGGTAGCCCCGGGAGGGGCTGGGCAGTTGCGATGCCCAGCCCTACCAGGGGTTATTTCTTCCGTCCCTGCCAGACCTGGATTGTCTGGAGTATGACGGCAATGATTCCGAGCAGTAATTCCGGACTCATTGATCCTCCTTTCACTTTTTAGTTGTAGTGCGCCTCTCACCCGCACTATCTAGACTATAGCACGATAGCGCTACATTGTTCAAACTGCTCTGGTGCCGAAACCCTACTGTTCTACCCCGCCCATCCGGCGGGGTTTTCTTATGCCCAAAAATAGGTCGAAAGGACAAGCACTATGTCAATTACCCCAGTCCCGCATTGGCGTGGTGACCCGATGTGGCTCGCGGATGTAATCCGCGCCTACGGGGTCACCGTCAAAGAACTCCCAGGCTGGACGCTCTGGGGCATGGGTGATTTCGACGCGATCCAGGGGATCATGGCGCACCACACCGGGGCGAACACGACGTCCGCCCAGTACATCGCCCGAAACGGGGGATTAGGTGGCGCGCTGTCGTCTCAGATCCACCTGTCTCGCACGGGCGTGGCCACCATGTGCGGGGTGGGCATCGCCTACCACGCTGGGCGTGGCTCCCACCCCGGCTGGCCCACGAATGATGCCAACCGCGTCTCGATCGGCATCGAGGCACAGTCCGACGGCACCAGCCCGTGGCCCGCCGAGCAGATGGAGGCCTACTACAAGATCTGCGCCGCGATCCTCATGAAGCTGGGCAAGCGCGCCACCACCAAGACGCTGATCGCGCACTGGGAGTATTCCCGTGCCGCACAGGGCAAGTGGGATCCGGGCGCCGGCAACGGGAAGCCGGGTGCGGTGATGGACATGGACGTGTTCCGTGCCCGTGTGAACCACTACATCGACAACCCACCATGGCGACGCGCCCCACTGCCCGCCCCGAAACCGAAAGGTGAACCACTGTTGACCATCAGATACTTCCGCGACTTCATCACCGGCTACATCGGCCCCGTCATCTCCGATGTCAAGGACATCCGCGAGCAGCTCACCGGCGGACGTAACCGCGGTGAGTACCCGGGCTGGAGCCAGCTCGGACGCCGCCCCGACGGACGTGGCCTCACCCTGGTCGACAGCCTCGCGTCCCTCCACCAGCGAATCACCACCATCGAAACCAGCATCCGCGAGCTACACGCCCTGCTCCAGCAGGCAACCACCCCCAACAAGGAGGCATAGAAAATGGCAAGTGTTCTACAGCAAGCAGTCGCCGAAGCAGTCGTCGAGCAGTCTTGGTGGAAGCGCCGCAAGGACTCCCTCGCGGCAGTCGCCGGCATGCTGCTTCAGGTCACCAACCTTGAGATTTTCAATTCAACGAGCATGCCGGTGTGGGCCAGTATCCTGATCGCCGTCATCATCGGCGCCTGCCAGACCGTGATCCACGCCTACACCCTGGGCGCCATCACTCCATCGATGGGCACCCGCCTCGAACAGGCCGCCGAGAAGGCGCACATGACCCGCCCCCAGGTCTCTGGCATCACCGTCTCCGATACGACCCCAGCAGACCCCACCCCGGCCACCATCACCCCGGCCGTCGATGAGGAGGACATCAGCACCCCGCTCCCCGTGTACGAGGGCGCCACGTCAGACGAGTATGTCGGCGCCCACCGAGCCGAGGACCGCACCCCCATCCCGCCGGAGGCCGATCACGATGCATAACCTCATCCCCCAGCAGCTCCACCCTGCCGCGCGCCGGGTGAGGCGGTTCCTGCTCTCTGACGGGGTGGCGCTGCTCGTGCTGGGGCTGGGGATTCTCGCTCGTGGGATTAGCTACACCACACCGTCGCGTGGCTCTGGGTACGCCCACCCCGCCGAGGCGGCACTGCCTATGGGTATCTGGGCGGTCATCTGGATTGTCATCGGTGTGCTGCTGATCGTCGCCGCCGTGTGGCATGAGACCGTGTTCGCCGCCTTAGCCCTCGGTTCAGGTGTTGGCCTGAACCTGCTCTGGGCTGGGTCGTTCACTGCTGCGACCGTCACCGGCGACATGCCCCGCGGCTGGGTCTCCTCCGTGGGATATATCTCGGTGGCGGTGCTGGTCCTGTGGACGACATGGCGCGGCGCACACGCCCGCGACCTCGCCGCGCCCCCCAGAGGTGATGACCATGCTCACTGACAGCCTCGGGGCGATCCTGATCGCCGTCGTCTCCGCTGCAGGGTCTGCTCTCGTCGCGTGGCTCAAGTTGCGCGGCGACCGATCCGCTAGTGTGCCCGCCGCCTACCAGGCACTCCTCGCGGACGTGAAACACTGGACCGGCGAGCAACTGGCCGAGCGCGACCGAAAGATCGAGCATCTCGAATCCGACGTCGAGGAACTAAAAACCGCCGTCGCAACATGGCGCGGCAAGTTCCAATCAGCGGTCCACTATATCCGCTGCCTGTATGAAACTGTGGACGACAGAATTCCTCTCCCCACCCCGCCCCATGACATCCGCCAAGACCTTCAGTAGGAAGACCCAGTCAAACGCCCCGCGCGCTCACCGAACCAGGTGAGTTGCGCGGGGCGTTTTTGCGTTACACAGCAAGGTGGGCGCTATTGGACGAGCCGTAAGTGTCCTGGCTCTCCACTGGGCTGTGAGGCACTGGATTGCGCAGCGTTGCCACCGACCGCCCTGATCTCAGTCCGCAACGTCAACCCGTGAACATCCTCAGCTGGCAGGTGAAGGAGCTCGGCGAGCCGATTAACCGTCATCCGGGTCGTACGACTGCGGTCGAAGAGATGCCCAAAGATTCGGGACCGTTCTTGTTGAACCATTCCGCCAGGCTCACTGGATCGGAAGCCTCGTTTGCTCAGCGACATGACCGTCTGCCGGTAGTTCCAATCAGAAAGAAGGCCAGCACTATAAGTAGACTTCGCGACCGCCATGGCTGACACCTTGAAGACACTCCGAAACTTCAGCAAGCCATTCACACTCGGGTTGTACGGAAGCGTCCCGAGTATCGCCGACCGCGGAATGAGGAACTCTGATGCAAACTCGTCTGCTTGCTTCTCCTTCTCCACGTCAGTGAAGGTAGAGGCATTCCGGTGCATCAGCAGATGCCCCAGTTCATGAGCTGCATCGAACCGCGATCGCTCCGGGGTTTTCTGAAATCCCAGGTAGACCAGTGGGCGATCCCGGTACCACGTAGAAAATGCATCGACTCTCTTGCCTAAGGAGGGGATACCGTAAACGTGCACGCCCTTCGACTCGAAAAGTTGGATCAGGTTTGGCAATGGGCCAGGCTTCAGCGCCCACGAGTAGCGAATCTCGTTAGCGGCCTCCACGGGGGAAGCCCCCTCAAGATCAGGGAGTTCAAGCCCGGGGACGCTGAGATTCTCGATCACCCAGTCGTCGATCTCGCCACCATGAACACGCGAAGCCTTCGCGGCCGCTTGCTCCCGCTTCGTGGAGCTTCGAGCAGCACGAAACTCCACCCGCCCCTCAACCTCGTCAACAGCCAGGGGCTTACTGAAGTACAACGCAGGAAAGTCGAGAACAGCCGCCAGCGACGGCGCAATATCCAATGGCGCACCGTCCTTCTCATATCGAGAAACTGTCCGAGGCGTAACCCCAAGCTGATCTGCAAGAGCGCGTTGGGTTAAGCCGCGCCGGCGCCGGGCCAGTTCAATCCGACCCGGCTCAACTACCGAGCTCATTGACCTCGAACTCGACATCTTCTCCACCCTCTTCGAAGCCGAACTCCTCAGTTAGCTCCACTGGCTCCAGCAATACCCTGATTCGCCAGCCGTCAAATTTTCCATTCGTCATGGACGTAGGCAATGAAAGCTCACACTTGATCTGACCTTCCGAAAGGTTGTAGAGCAAGAACCATGAGCCACGCGGCGGCAAAGCAGGATTCTCCGGAGCCTCAGTCGAAAGCAAAGAAAAGACCGGAATCAAGGCCATCTGGTTATTCACGCTAGATTCAGTTTCCGGCCCCTTCTTCCGCACAACCTGGGGCATCGCGCCATCAGCGTCACTACCCGTGTCGGAATTAGCACCAACAACACCAACGTGAAACTTGCCGTCCGTGGACAAGAGAACTGGCCGCCCCTTCGGGTCCCGATGCTCCCAAAACTCTGGATGACTTTCGATCAACTGTCGCCGAAGATTGCCGACCGTTTCAATCCACCGAGTCAAACCAAACGCGGTACGCGGGAAAGGCCAGTCAGCTTTCTGAACAGCCTCCTGGTGGGCGGCAAAAACTGCGTCTCGGATCACCGCAACAGGAATATTCATCTTCGCCAGATACGCCTCCGCCTCCCCAGGCGGAACAACTAGCGGGCTAGTAGATGAAGAAGAAACAGCAGAGGTGTTCAAAACACATCCCCTAAACTCGATTGGGCAAGATTCACTGATGCTAACGATACTCTCACAAAACTGCTCAAAACCAGACAATCAGCAGATCAAGCCCATCACGCAGCCCGCAACGACCACGCCTCACCTGCCGCGGCGCGCTGGGATTCTGTGTCAGCGTCGACGTAGATCATGGTGGTGTCCAGGCGGGCGTGCCCCAGGAGTGACTGGACGGCGCGGATGTCGCGGGAGTGCTTGTAGACGGTCGTGGCGAACCGGTGGCGTAGTTGGTGCGGGGTGATGCCGTCCGGCAGCGCGCGGGCGATGAGCTTGCCGACGTGCGCCGGGGACAGGTGGCCGTCGATTTGCCCCGGGAAGAGGTAACCACCGGCGTGGGCAGCAATGCGTGCGCAGAGGTGGGGTGGGAGCGGAACGGCGCGGACGTGCCCGCCTTTGCCGGTGACGGTGAGCCATTCGCCGTTGAGGTCGCTGACCCTGACGCGGGAGACTTCACCCCGGCGTAGTCCGCCGTATGCCATCAGCTCGATCATCAGCTGCGTCCGCGCCGGAGCCTTGCGCAACGCGAGGAGGATGTCGACGTCGCGCGCCGGGCGGGGTAGTGATCGGTGGAGTCGGGCTCGTGGGAGGTCGCGGGCGATGTTTTCGCCGAGGCCGGCTTTTTCGCGCCAGGCGAAGAACTGGCGAAGGCTGGACCTGTAGCCGCGGCGGGTTTCGGGTTTCCAGTTCTGTTGTGCCAGCCAGTCGATGAGGTCGTCGAGGGTGAGGTCGTCGAGTGGTTTGTTGATGTGGGTGAGGACGCGGTTGACGTGGCGGCGTCTGAGGTAGAGGGTTTCGTCGGAGAGGGAGGCGGCGGTCATGTAGTCGCCCCATTTGTCGAGTTCTTGTTCAAGTCGCATGAGCAAAAGTTACTGATGTGGCGCGTGTGGCGGGGGTATTTTGCCGTTCTTGCTAGCTCGCGATCGCTGGTTCTGCTGGTTCGAGCTCGCGGGTGAAGGGAATGACGGTGCCACGTCGCAGGGGTAAAAGCAGCGAACCAGTGGGTCCGGGGTTCGAATCCCTGATGGCCCACCACTGATAATCTCCCGGCAGGTTTTCCTGCCGGGAGATTTTTCTATTCCAGCCCCAGATTGTACGCATCACCCGCCCCAGCATCCGTCAAAAATCACACCCGGCGACTGAGTATCCTTGGAAGCGAAGAGGCCATCGTGACCTGCCGAGCTTGACACGCCTGGCGCATCACCGCGAGGCCTTCCCGCGAGAGGGTGAGGAAAATCAACAAGAAGTTTCAAAGCGCTGCCGAGCTCTACGCATACTTCCGAGAAAAATATCCTGTCGAAACACAAGCCCACAGTGAATTCGAAAAGGAAGATGTGCGCTGGGCTAACGAATCGGGAGAAGCCGGGCTCTACGTCGATGCAATGGATATCCTGATCGGCGGCTTCCCCGATTTCTACGACCAGGAAATCAGAGGCATCATCCGAGATAACTTCGATCTCTTGTGGGGCTACGACCCCGACGAGTTCCTCGCGCTAAAAGTAGGAGCCCTCTAACCCGTTACCTTGTGAGTGTCCCCGATAATGGGG
>NZ_KV823498.1:0-17663 GCF_001815965.1 Corynebacterium sp. HMSC22B11
CTGAACCCGGGTGGATGATGCACACCGATCAAGGCTTCCAGTACCAGCATGCCTCCTGGCGCAATCTGATCGGCGACAACGGTTGTGTGCAGTCGATGTCGCGTAAAGCCAACTGCTACGACAACGCGGTCATGGAGAACTTCTTTGGACACTTGAAGACAGAGATGTACCACGGTGAAGTCTTCGACACGGTCGCAGAGTTCAACCAAGCGATCGACGAGTACATCGGGTGGTACAACACCGAACGCGTCCAACAACGACTCAAGGGCCTGACCCCGATGCAATATCGGAATCAGACCCTTGAACCCCTCACCGCCTAGAATTAAACCAGTCCAACTTTCGGGGGCTAGTTCACCTGGCTGCCAGGGCGGGTTTTTTAATTCAGGACGCCAACCACGCCGGCCGCGATGAGCGCTGCCGCGCCAATGGCGAGGGCGCCGGTTTCGGCTCGGCGGACTTGTGCCTGCGCTGGGTCGGAATCTGGGACGGGGACTGCGGTTGAGCCGAGTAGTCCGCGGACGGCGAGGTAGCTGGCCCCACCGCCGAGGAAACCGCCCACGTGGCCCCAGAGCGAAACGCCGGGGGTGTAGATGGTCCACGCGAAGTAGATCAGCACCATGACGATCGCGGAGGCCATCTGTTCCCGCTCCGCGAGCTTCATGCCGAGCAGCATGGCCAGCAGGCCGTAGCCGACCGTTGAAGCCCCTCCCATGGTGGCTTCTGGTTGCAGGGTGAGGCAGGCGAGAGCTCCGCCACCTGCGGAGGCGAGGATCATTCCGGCGGTGATGCGGTGGCCGAAGCGCTGCTCCACGGCCTGGCCGATGAAGTAGATGGCCAGCATGTTGAAGGCGATGTGGGCGGCGTCGAGGTGCACGATCGAGGCGGTGGCTGCGCGCCACCATTGCCCGTGCTCCGCCATCTTCTCCGCGGAGAGGAGTAGTTCCCAGCCGAAGTTTTGGGAGTCGCTGAGTGGGCTTTCGAGTGCGTACACAACCCCGCGGCCGGAGAAACCCTGCCGAAATACGTGAAAGACCGCCTGCAGCGCCATGGCTGCATAGACGGTCACGTTGATCGCGACGAAGGTCGCGATCACAGGGGTTTTACTGAGTGATCTCGACAGACTCGATCACCACGTCGTCGTTCGGACGATCCATGCGGTCGGTGGCCACACGGGAGATCTTCGCAACGACCTTCTGGGACTCCTTGTCGGTGACCTCACCGAAGATGGTGTGGCGGTTGTTCAGGTGCGGGGTGGCCGTCACCGTGATGAAGAACTGGGAGCCGTTGGTGCCCGGGCCTGCGTTGGCCATGGCCAGCAGGAATGGGCGGTCGAACTGCAGCTCCGGGTGGAACTCGTCCTCGAACTGGTAACCCGGGCCGCCACGGCCGGTACCGGTCGGATCGCCGCCCTGGATCATGAAGCCGTCGATGATGCGGTGGAAGATCGCACCGTCGTAGAACGGGCCCTCGTTGCTGCCCTGAGCGTTCGGCTGGGAGTACTCCTTGGTGCCGCTGGCCAGGCCGACGAAGTTCTCGACCGTCTTCGGCGCGTGGTTGCCGAAGAGGTCGATGGAGATGTCGCCGTAGTTGGTGTGCAGAATTGCGGTTTCAGTCTTGTTAGTCACGCGCCCCAGTGTACTTCAATCGGCAGTCGCTGGGGCGGGGTGGTTGGGCTTTCGGGCCGGCCGGTGTGGAAGCCCGGTGCCGCGCTCCGCGGGCGCCCTCCGGGGAGTCGGCAGGGCGGCAGCTTCGGGGCTAGCAGTCAGGGTTGCTGCAGCATGTTTTGGGGAAACTACACGGCAGGATAAGTGGGCTTTGCCTATCATGGGACTGTTGGTGAAATTTCAACGCAAGAGGAGATTCCTAGATGAATCCCAATACCCTCAAGCTGGCGCTCACTATTGCCAAGCAGCTGCGGAAGTCGCAGAAGAACCGTGCGCAGCGTAGGCAGCTCGAAGAGTTCGATGCGCTTCGCGATCAGCGAAATGTGACGTTGACGGACGAGCAGCAGCAGGCTGTGCTGGCTGATTCGCCTGCTCACATCCGTGCTGTTGCGGAGGAAATGCGGAAGCAGGACGGCGCAGCCGAGGCTCTTGCGAAGGCTCGTGCGCTGCACGCGGCCCACGAGGAGAGCACCGCGCTTGCGGAGGGAAACTCCCCCGCTACGCAGTTTGATAACCCGCTGGCCAAGTCCGCGAAGAAGGCTCGGAAGGCTGCCAAGCGCAATTCGCTGCGCAGCAGGACGCGCCAGGGTATCTCTGATCTAAATAACGAAAAGAATGAATTGAAGGAGAAGGGCATGGCTAACGCCACCGACGCGTTCAACCAGCTCGGCGACCGCGCCGAGGAGCTGTTCGAGGACGGCAAGAAGAAGCAGAAGAAGCTGGCTAAGCAGGCGAAGAAGGACGGCAAGAAGGCCCGCAAGGCTGCCAAGAAGAACAGCAAGGACCTGCGTTCCAACCTGCAGAACGTCGCTGACGACGCCCGCAACCTCGTCGAGGACCTGGGCGATAAGAAGAAGCAGCGCGAGCTCGCCAGCTCCGTGGCTGGTGCTTTCGCCGCTGGTCGCGCCGGTGCCCGTGCGGCCGCTGATGAGCTGTGGGAGGGTGCGACCCACGCAGCGGAGTCCGCTCGCGAGGCTGCCCAGAAGGAGGGCGCAAAAGCCCGCAAGCAGGAGACCCGCAGCGCGAATAAGCGTCTGAAGAAGGCTCAGAAGCGTGCGGAGAAGAAGGCCCAGAAGGCTGGCAAGCAGGCTCAGCAGACCCGCGATCAGCTGGAGTCCCGCGTGCAGGACGGCCTGAACCAGGCTCGTTCCCAGTTCGCGAACCTGCAAGAGCAGGGCGCTGAGCAGCTGAAGCAGACCAAGAAGGATGCTGCGAAGGCTAATAAGCAGGCGAAGAAGGACGCGAAGAAGCGTCGCAAGGCTGCTGAGCAGAACGTCAAGACCCTGAGCAAGCGCGGCCAGAAGAAGGTCGACAAGATCAACAAGAAGGCCCAGAAGAAGGCCGCCAAGCTGGAGCGTAAGCGCAACGGCAAGGGCAAGCTCGGCCGCAACATCCTGCTGGTCCTGCTGCTGGCTGCCGCTGGCGCGGCTGTCGCTGCCCTGCGCGAGAAGAAGCAGGCTCCGGCGAAGTCCGCACCGAAGGCTTCCGACTTCTCCGGCAAGGCCACGGGTTCCGCCGCGAAGCCGAAGGCTGAGGAGGCTGCTGCGAAGGCGAAGGCCGCTGCTGCTGACGCCAAGGACGCCGCCGCTTCCGCTGCTGCCGAAACCAAGGCGAAGGCTGAGGACAAGGCCGAGGAGGTCAAGGAGCAGGCTTCCGACGCGAAGGACAAGGCTGAGGCTAAGGCTCGCGAGGAGAAGGCCAAGGCCGAGCAGAAGAAGGCTCAGGCTGAGCAGAAGAAGAACGAGGAGTCCAAGAAGGATTCCGGTTCCAAGGCTGCGGCCCCGAAGGCTCCGGGCGCTCCAGCTGCCCCGAAGGCACCAGGTGCACCGGCTGCTCCGAAGAAGGCCGATAACGCCAAGAAGGATTCCAAGGATGACGAGGGCGGCCGCCACCGCCTCTAAGGAATAACTTGCACTACCCGTGGGTCAGCCACGCTGCCGGTAGCACCCCTGATGCGGGCGCCGCGGGCGTGCAACCCGGATCTCTGACGCTGCGCTGGCGGATCTTCCCGATTTCCGCTGGTCGCGGCGTTTCCGCGTGCCAGGGGGTTTTCCGCCGGGCCGCGAATACGGCATTCGCTGCACTCCGCCACCAGGGCGGGGAGGCTGCGGATGCCGTTTTTCTGGACTCTGGTTCGGCGTTTCAGGGCGATACGGCGCGGTCTTTTCTCGCTTTCTCTTCCGCCCGCGCCGCTGTTCGCGGAGCTGTTGACGGCACCGTTCACAGCCCTGTTCCCGAGGTTGGGGACGACGCCAGCGCGGCCGATGGTCCCGGTTTCGCGGTGGGTTACCGTGTCCCGGGGCGCAGCGCCTGTGCCGATGCCGGCGACGCTGCTGCGGGTGTAGGGTCCGCGGGTGCGGACGCCGGGAATGTGGGCGCCGGGGACGGCGCCGCCTTCTACGACGCGTTGCGGGAGCAATTGCGGCGCATCCACGTGCCGGAGGACTTCCCGGCACAGCTCACGGGCGGTTTCGCGCTCGGCTGGGTAGGAGCCTTCGGCTATGAGTTGAAGAACCTCTCCCCCGACGTGCTCGCCAGCGCCACCCGGCGCAGGGCAGGGCTCGGCGCCAAGCATGCGGCTGTACCCGCGCAGGGGGCAGTGGCTGAGCTCGGTGCCGGGAACGGCGGGGCCGCACCTCTGCGCCACCGCAGTCATCCGGACGCCGCCCTTCTCTTCGCGGACCGGGGGCTGGTCTTCTCCCCGCACGATGGCGCGGTGATCGCACTGGCCCTGGAACCCACGGGGGCATCGGGCGGGCCCGGCGGCGCACCAGGGGACGAACCTCTCACGTCTCCCACCCCCGTCACGAGCCCCACGCCGGACGCCAGCCCGGCTGAGGCGTGGTTCCGGCAGCTCGAAGACCGTTTCGGCACTGGTCTGCGGGAGCTTTTCCCCACGGGCGCCGGGGATTCCAATGCCCCTGACAACGCCCCGGGCACCACCGCGGACGCAGCGCCGATCCTGACGAACCGGGCGGCCAGCGAAGCCGCCGAATACCGGCTGGATCACGGCCACGAGCAGTATCTGGCCAATGTGCTGGCCTGCCAGGAGCACATCGCGGCCGGGGATAGCTACGAGCTATGCCTGACCACGACCGCCCGCGGCCCAGCGCTGGCCGACCCGTGGGGCGCGTACCAGCAACTGCGTGACACGAGCCCGGTCCCCTACGGCGCTTATCTGCAGTTCCCCGGCCTCGGCGCCGCGCCGACAACGGATCCTGGCACAGCCTCCCCCTCACCTGTTGCGGTCAACCCAGCCTCGCGCACCGCCGCCACGCAGGCTGGCACACCAGGGTTGCATGTGCTCTCGGCGTCCCCGGAGCGCTTCCTGCGGATCCGCCGTGCCGCTGACGTCGCCGGCCGGCTCTTTGTCGAGGCCAAGCCCATCAAGGGCACCCGGCCGCGCGGCACCGGTGCTGAGGACGAGCGGTGGCGTCGTGAACTGCAGAACAGCGAGAAGGACCGGGCGGAGAACCTGATGATCGTCGACCTGCTCCGCAACGACCTGGCGAAGATCTGTCGGCCGGGCAGCGTGCGGGTGCCGGAGCTGTTCGCGGTGGAGAGCTATAGCCACGTCCACCAGCTGGTCAGCACGATCACCGGCGAGCTGAACGGTGGCGCCGGGGCGGATGCCGTGGATTGTCTCGCGGCCTGCTTCCCGGGCGGGTCGATGACGGGTGCTCCGAAGGTCCGCTCAATGGAGCTGCTCGAGGAGCTGGAGGGTACTGCGCGCGGGTTGTACTCCGGTGCGATTGGGTGGCTCTCCCCCACCGGGGAGGCGGATCTGTCCATCACGATCCGCACGCTTATCGACGATGGCCGCGAATCCAGCTTCGGGGTGGGCGGGGCGATCGTCGCGGACTCCGACCCCGAGGCGGAGTGGCAGGAAATCCTGGTCAAAGCCAGCGCCCTGCTGGAGGCGCTAGGCGCCCGGATCGCCGGCGGCGCATAGCGCACCTGGTCCCCCGCCAACTCCCCCGGCCGCCCACAGCAGCGGCCACGCGCCCCCGGCGTAGTCGCAAAACCCGCCGCGCCACCACACACGCCCCCCGGAGCGAGCAGAACCCCCAGCACCGCCTAGTCGTGGCGGTGCATATCCTTATTGCCGCCCACGTAGTGCAGCAGCTGGTGGATCCGATCGTCTACCAGCGAGTACAGCATCTGGCGACCGTCGCGTTCCACGGTGAGGATTCCGGCGTTGGACATGTAACGCAACGCTGCGGAGGCGGTGGCGGGCCGGAGTTCGCACTCGTTGGCTAGCTCCGTCATCGTCATCTGGGCGGGGCCCTGGTAGTGCAGGGTCAGCAATAGACGAAAGCGCGTCGGATCCGAGAGGATCTTAAACGACTGCCCCCAGTCCTCGACGAGCTGCAGAATTTCCTCTGGGGTGCCGGGGTGCTCGCTTGTGTGATCAGCGTGCTTCATGTCTACTCCACGTTCATTCAGGCCCAAGGGCGGTGGCCGCGGCCACCTCGCGCCCCACGGCCGGTGCGTCTGCGCCCGGCGCGCGGAGCGGCCCCTTCGGGCATCAACGTTGCTCTCTTACTCGATCTTATCCAGCGCGTCGGCCAGGCGCTGCACCGCAGCGTCGACGTCCGCCCACTTATCGAGGCCGAACAGGCCAATGCGGAAGGTGGCCAGGCCCTCTGGCTCGTCGATCATCAGGGGCACGCCACCCGCGATCTGCAGGCCGGCCTCCTTGAAGGCCGCGACGTAGTTCTTCTGCGGGTCCTTGGCGTTGACCACCACGACGGACGGCGCCTCGCAGCCCGGCGCGGCGACCGAGGTGTAGCCGCGCTCGGCGAAGAGCTCGCGGACCTTGCCGCCCAGCTCCTCCTGCTTGGCGCGCAGGGTCTCCAGGCCGACCTCCTGGGCTTCCTTCATGAGCTCCAGGTTGTGCAGCAGGGTGTCGGTGGCCATGGTGGCGTGGTAGCCCGCGCCACCATCCACGTAGCCATCGGCGATGGCGGTCCACTTCTTCAGATCCATCGCGAAGCTGCTGGTCTGGGTGTTTTCCATCGCCTTGCGGCCGTTCTCGCTGAACATGACGTAGCCGGCTGCCGGGCTACCGGACCAGCCCTTCTGCGGCGCGGAGATCAGGACGTCCACGCCCGTCTTCTTCATGTCCACCCACAGGGTGCCGCTGGCCACGCAGTCGAGGACGAAGACGCCGCCGACCTTGTGCGTCGCGTCGGCGAGCTGCGTGATGTAGTCCTCGCTGATGAGGATGCCGGAGGCGGTCTCCACGTGGGGAGCAAAGACCACGTCTGGTTGGTATTCGGCGATGGCGTCGGTGGCGTCCTTAATATCCATCGGCTCGAAGGTGGGTGCGCCTGCCTCGGTGGAGACCTGCTTGGCCTTGAGGACCCTGTGCTGGTCGGTGAGCTTGCCGGTTTCGATGATCTGGGTCCAGCGGTAGCTGAAGAAGCCGTTGCGCAGGACGAGGGTCTTGGCGCCATTCGCGAACTGGCGGGCGACGGACTCCATGGCGAAGGAGCCGCCACCTGGGACGATGGCCGCGGAGTGGGCGTTGTAGGTGCCGCGCAGGATGCCGAGCATGTCCTGCATGGCGTCCACGAACTTCGCGGACATGTGGTTCAGGGAGCGGTCGGAGAACACGACGGAGTATTCGACGAGTCCCTTGGGGTCAACGTTGTCTAGTGGGAGATTCATATTTCCCAGAGTAGCGAGTTTCTTACTCGCAACCGCCACCGGTTTTGTATTTCGGCTGATTGAAAGTTCAACCTTTCGGCTTGTTTCTGCTGTAAGCGCAGGTCACAGCATGTGTTAAGCAAACCGTGTTAACAAATTGCCCAATTATTGCCCAATCATGCACCGGAAGGACGTGCCAAACATGCCCACCACCCTTACAGACCTCGCCACTAAAGCCGCCACCACAACCGGCCTGAACCACCACACCGTGGCCACCGCCCTAGCCTTCTACCTCAACCAAGTAGACGAACTAGACGGAACCACCACCGACCCCGACAACATCGACGACACCACCGCCGAGTTCCTCCTAGCCGCCGTTGAGCACGCCCACCGCGCCGGGGACTTCGGCACCGACAACTAACCCCACCAACCAGGTAAGGACACACGCCATGAGCACCCAGCCCACCGAGCAACACACACCAACACCACAGGACAACACACCACCGCGCCTGTACCACTACACCGAGCAGATCGAACCGGACGGAACCACACACACGCTATGCGGCCTAACGTTCCATAAGCGCCCACTAGCCGGTTCAACCGCCCGCGCCCACCGCCTACCGTGCCCGGTATGCACCGCCACGGCGTACCTCATGGAAGCAACGGAATAACCCACACCAACGGCTGCCTAGCCAGGTAGCCACACGCGGGGGAGCCGCGCCGGTTGCAATGAACCACCGCCCGCAACCAGGCGCGCCCCACCGGGTAACCCCCACCCCCAACCACCACAAACCGGCGGAAGGCATTGTTGCTCCCAACATGTACAGGTCTGGCTAACCAACAGCACATGCCCCAACAGCCACCTACGACCAGCCCCCAATCATGGGATAATCAAAGCACCATGAAGCGAGCATTCGACGAACTCCAAACACACACCACCGGAACGCCAACACGGCGAACCACCAACCGGCGCAAGGCGCGTAGGTTCTCCAACCGGCTAGCCGCGTCCCGAACCGCTGCACGCGCGCGCGCCTAACCACCACCGAACCCCAAAGCCCCAAACCCTCCCACCGTCACACACCCCCTATGTGATCGGGGCACCACAAACCACCCAGGGGGGTATACCCCACCGCCAACACCCCAGCCCCACACGGCATTATGATTATCCCCCTCCTGTAGTGGGGTGCCACACGCCCATTTCGTCTGGGACGCGCTGTGAGCCACGTGGGGGCGTTTAACCCCTGTTTGGCTACCCGTGTAGGGGCGTGGCCTGAAAACGCGTGTGTGTTCGTTTGGTGGGGTCTTTT
The DNA here is from genome assembly GCF_001815965.1 of Corynebacterium sp. HMSC22B11. NCBI lineage: Bacteria > Bacillati > Actinomycetota > Actinomycetes > Mycobacteriales > Corynebacteriaceae > Corynebacterium > Corynebacterium sp. HMSC22B11. The sequence goes on from NZ_KV823498.1 coordinate 8,624, forward strand.
TTGTTGGGGGGGTGTGGTTTTCGCCCGGCGCGATGGTGTTACCGGGTGTTGTGGGGAGCCGGGGGTTATTTGCTCTCTGTAAGTAGTGGTTGTGCAGGTGGGGGAGTCTTTGCCCCCTACGCACGCGGGCTGAACGGTCAGCCTCCACACACTCTTTCTTCCCCGGATCTTTGCCCCCTACGCACGCGGGCTGAACGAACAACACGCCCCTGGGAACCTCGGCGGTCGCCTTTGCCCCCTACGCACGCGGGCTGAACCCCCGGTACCGACGAGCTGACGCTGCCCTGGGTCTTCGCCCCCTACGCGAGCGGGGTGAATGGAGCGTTAGGTGAAGACCTTCACCTAACTGAACTTTGCCCCCTACGCGCGTGGGCTGAATCCATGAATCCGCCACCGCCCATAGGGGAGGGTCAACCCAAGGGTGAACGCTAGGGTCAACCACCACCCAAGGGGGGAGCCGCCGAACCCGTCACCCACCGAGGAACCGAACACCACCACCGACCACAGCGAACACCCCCAATACACTGCCCCGCCGACACGCTGCCCAACAGTCGAACAAACACACGACAACGCAATCACCAGCACGCGCCCAACCGAACACACGCACCAACAACACAAAAGCCACCACGCGCCGGGCGAACCACCCCCTAAACACACCACACAGCCCAGCACACGCCACGAAACACACCACCCCACCACAACCAGCCACACGCCCCTAAAGCGCCTTAAAACGGTCGTACGGGTGTTCTAACCACACCCACCCCCGAAAGTGGGTTAATCGACCACGCGAGCTAATCAGCCCGGCGTGCTCACCACCCACCCCCTCCATGCCCGGCGCGATACGACACCCACCACCACGACACCCACCCAGCGCGACCAGACACACCCCACGGGGGGCGAACACCACCGAACACACCCCACCGAAATATTCGACGGGTAGGGCACATGCCCCCTCCCCGGCTGCACGAATCAGCGCTGTCTCTCTCTTCGCCCCACAAAACACCCCACAGGACGCGCCCTAAGCCACACACACGCCCCATGAACCGGCGTTGCAGCCCGCAATGCCCAACCATCACCCCAACGGGTCTACAGGGCTTAGAACAGGGGCTGTTCGCTGTGCTGTGTTGAACTTCAGCGGGGCGCATGGCTAGTGCGTCGTATCTACCCCTCGTACTAGGCGTACTAGGCGTACTATCCCAGGTCAGCCCCACTTTTCGCCGTACTATCTCCCGTACTAGGCGTACTATGTTTGCCGCCAAACCTAGTACGTGAAAACCCAAATAGTACGCCAAATAGTACGTGAAAAACACCCCCTGACCTGCAATAGTACCGATAGTACGGATAGTACGGGTGGTACTAGGTCAAGGGGTGTACGGAAGAACTAGCGCCTACTCATTCGGAAGGTAGAACCACGTCTGCCCGCGCTCGTCGGCAGCGGACAAAACTAGCCCGTCTTCCACCAGCCCCTCTATGGCATCGTCGGCAGTAGGTCGCCTACCCGCCGAGAGTTTCTGTTTCAGCCCAGCAGCCCCGCCCATCGTCAACCGCCCGTACGCCTCCAGCTTCAACAGAATCTGCTGCTTCGTGGCCTCCAGGTGTTCCCGCTCCCTAGCCTCCTTCGCGAGCGCGTCCCGCCGTGCTGTGTCCTCAATCTTGCCCACCATGACCTCTTGCAGTGCATCTTGGCAGCGCTTCCGAACCATGTTCGAACGCTTCATAATCAGCCCAGACACTTCCCAATCCTGCATCGTCATGGCACGACGGCCACCGAACACGGCTAGTAGGCACGCCACCTTAATGCGGGTAAGGTTCGCGTGTCCCTCCAGCGGGTCGCTGATTCGCCCTGTTACCGCGTTGGTGCGCATCGCGCGTGTCTTCTTCACCACTTCCTCTGGCACGTCCATCAGCAGCTCTTCGTGACGCTTGATCTCAATGTCCACCATCACGATGGGAGGTTCCTGCCGCCGAGTGCTTCGGCGTTCATCAATCGGGTAGGGCTCGCAATCCAGCCACAACCACCGCTGTGGTGTTCCCCCGGCAACCTCTGCCTCGTTGAGGATTGCACCGGAACGCTTCGGCTGCACCCCACACACCAGTGATGCGCGGTAGGAATGCTTCGGCACGTTACGTGAAGTATCTTCGCTCGCGTTCGTGCTGCCGAGGTTCTCCCCCGAATACATCTGTCGCAAAACAGGCATCAGCGTTGAGCCGCGCTGTTTCGTGCTCGCGTCCAGCGTGTCGATCTCCGATGCCTCAAACAGTGCGCGTGTTCGCCGAGGCCGTGGCGCTTCGCCCTGCTTCACCCGTGGCTCCCTGAACGTTTCAGCAATGCCCTGCCCACTGCCCAGCGGTAGCGGGGCTTCTGGTAGCTCGAAGCCCCCATCTACTTCCATGAACCGGATAGCGTCGGTAGCAACACCCACACTTGCCCCCTTGCCAGCACCAGACCGCCCCACCAACGCCACCAACACGTTAAGCGAAGCAGCACTACCAACAATCGGGGGAATCTTCACCGTCGGCTCCAACCGAGCGGACGTTAACGCCAACGCCACACCCAACACACCCCACGGGCTCGCGACCCGCTCAACCGCAAGGTTCCACAGCTCTACTAGCCGGGGGCTATGTGTGAACACCGCGTACTCGTCAGGGTCTACCTCCTCCAGCTCGTCCAGCGTGTACGGGGGTTGAGGCTCCCTGATCTGTGGCACGTACCCTTCCTTCTCTGTGTCCTTAACCTCGTCAAACAGTGGTTGCTCCTTGTCCACCACTTACACCGCCTCCTTCGCGTCTAACCCCGCGCGTTCAGCCACCGCTTGGAACTGTGGAATGTGCACCAGCGCTTGCACCATCGCCGTATCCGAACCATCGGCAGCGGCGTTAATCAGTTGATTACCCAGGGAGTTAAACGCCCGGCGCGCCCTGGCCTTCTTCAACACCCGAATATGCTTAACGACCTCATGCGCCAGAACAGCCGGGTCTTGAGCGTGCGCAACCACAACCGCCATGAGCTGTGCCGCGTCGTGGTGCCCCTCGTCAATCAGCCTGGAGGTAAGCAGGGACGCGTCCACAGGTGGCACCGTGGTGATCGCTTCGATCTTGTCCACCGCTTCCGGGGTGTAGATCGCCCATGCGGACTCTATGAGCTCCCACGCGGCCTTCTGCCACGTCTCAAACACTTGGCGTGTGTCTGCCCTCGCGAAGTCCCTAGGCTCTAGTTCCTCGTCGTCACACGTGATCGCTGCGTATGCCGAGGCGTTAACAAGTGCGTACAGCGCGGCCTGTTCGGGGTCTAGTTTCCGGTGACCTACCCGCCATTGCTCATGCCAGCGTTTCCCCCTGGTAATATCGCCGGTAGCTCCTTGTTCTTCGACTGCCCCACGGTTGCCCGCCGTGGGGTTTTCTTTCGCTCCCATTGTTTACCTTCCACCCCCTTCGCGGTGTTGTGGGGTGGCTGGTCGCGCCGGGAGTAGGTGCTGGAGCTCGTCGGCTAGTTGGGTAAGGCTCTGGTGGTCGGTTGCCACGGTGGCTTGTTCGCCGGTGTGGTCGTTGCCGAGGCTGATTAGCCATGCATCGTGGGTGCCGTCCAGGTTCGTGATTCTGGTGATGCGTACCCGCCCGGCTGGTTCGGTGGTTGCCGAACGGTTGAGGTGTTCGGGTTGGTGTAGGGGGGTGGTTGTGATGGTGGTTCGGTTCAGCTTCGCCACGACTACGCCACCTCCCAATCCCGGTTGGTGGTGCACAGTTTCTCCATGACCTCGTTAGGGTCATAGCGTAGGGTGCGGTGCCCGAACCGGTATGAGGTGATGAGGCCTTCAGCGGCTGCGCGCCTAAGGGTTTGGGGGGAGATATGCCAGCGATCTTGAATCGTCGTTGCTGGCACTAGTTCGCTAGGCAGGTGGGCAGGGAATGTGGTTTTACCCATTTTGGGAAGCCTCCATTAGGGACTTCCCGGCTGCCACTTCGGGGTTTGCCTGCCTAGGTCTGGCACATGTAGGTACGCGAACAGACTAGCACAGATCACTACCGCCCGTTATGAGCGCGCACGGGGGAGCCGAACCACCCGCTTATCCTTACGCCTCAACCGCCTAATATCCGCCTCAATCTCTTCGGGGACGAACTGGCAGGACGTGTGAGCACAATGCGAGCTGGAATACACGCTAGGTTTAGGCACCTTGACGAATTGCTCCCAGGTAGTAATAGCGTAATCATTCCTGGCGTAGCCCCATTCAATCTCTGGATTCTGCCAAGCCTCCCCAGGGGTCGCCGGGTAGCGCAACTCCGCATCTCCCGTGTCTCCAATAGGGAAGGGGTGGAAGCCATAGTTCTTTCGCGTGGCTATCCACCGTTCCCCATCGTGGGGAAGGACGGCACCGAGGAAGCACCCCCTTACACACCTGTATTCAACGAGCGCTGCACGCCTAAGAAACCTGTTCCGCGCCTCTGATCGAAAAACTTCATATAGCTTTCTAGAGCGCTCCCCGGTCTGCTGTAATTCTTCCAGCAACGCCTTCACTTCGTTCATGCTTTGATCATGCGCCTGCTTCACCTCCGCCCCCATGTCTTCATCGGTGGGAAGGTTCTCTAGGACTGCGCGGGCTTCTTCCGCGCTCTTCGGTCGCTGCTGCACCTATGCCCCCTCTTCCTGCTGATCGTTCGCGCCCTTACCCTTATGCGCAATCAACGAGGTGACATTATCCACGCCCGCCAACTGCATACGGGAAGACACTTCCCAAGCGCGCTGTTCCGTGGCGTGCTGATACCTCATAGCCATTTGGGGTGTGGCGTGGCCTAGCCGTTCCTGAATTTCCTTCAAGGAAGCCCCCGCCCGGCCAAACTCTGTTGCGCCGTAGTGCCGTAGATCGTGACTGGTTACATCAGCCCTGCCCACCGTTTCCCCTGCCTTCTTCAACAGGGGATTGAATATCTGCTGGGTTGTCCACCTCCCTTGGGTATTCGGGAACAGCAAACTTTCCTTCCCTAGCCCGTTCATGTGCTCTAGAAGGTGCACGGCAACAGTTTGGGGAACCGGAACGCGCCGGGTGCTGCCGTTTTTCGTGCGGGGTACAACTTCACCGCCGTCGCGTACCTGCCTACGAACCAGAAGGACACACCGCCCGGCGCGGTCTACTTCCACGTCCTTCACACGTAGTTCAGACCATTCGCCAATCCTTAGTGCGCACGCGCTGGCTACCAGCGTGGCAACCCGGTAGTGGGCTGGTAGCGCTGCGAGAATGCCCGCGAACTCTTCATCTGAAAGAAGTTCCTTCGGTTGTGGTTCAGGCGCTTTGCCCGCCCCCTTAATCTTCACTGGGGTAGCGCTAATCAGTTCGTCTTCCATAGCTGCGTTGAAGATGGTGGCTAGCAGGGTATAGCTATCCGCGTTCCGCGTCGCCCGGTTCGGGTAGGTCTCCCACAGCCACGCCCACCACTGCTGCACATCGTGGCGCGTCACAGTGTTTAGGGGAAGGTCACCCAGCTTCTGGGTAATGCCGTTGTTGAACATGCCCCGGTAGGTCTTGATTGTGGTTGGCTGCCTGCCCGGCCTGCCCATCAGCTGATCGAAGTAGCCAGCGACTGTTAACGCGTCCTGCTGTTGTTTCCTCCGCGCCTTGTCTTTACGGAGTGTCGGCGGTTCCCAGGCGCCTAGGTCAATGAGACGTTTTTCTGCTGCCAGCCACCCCTGCGCGTCCATCTTTGTGGGCAAGGTCTTCGCGTACCTGCGCCCGTCGGGCGCGGTGTAGCGAGCTTGCCAATTGCCGTGTTTCTTCCGTGCTTTGTCCTTTGGGGTGGGGAGCTGTCGAAGTGTTCCGAACATGTGGTGATCGTGTCCTTTGCTGTGGTGGGCAACGGGGGAGCCATTGCCCAATTATTGCCCAATTATTGCCCAATGAGTGATGACTATGAGGCGCTATGGACTACTATAGCGGGTGGGCAAACAAGCGGTTGACCAGCACAGACACAACAAAACCCCAGCTCCATACGGAACCTGTGCTTTGGTTGCAGCAGAAGTTCAACCTTTCGGCTGATGTGCTCGCCGGGGGCGGCCCATAGGCTGAGGAAGTATGAGGGACAACCGTGGAGCAGTAGGCACGCAGAGCGCACCGGCGGCAGCTGGTTCGGCGCAATCGCATGCTCCGAATAAGTGGGCTGCGCTGGGGGTTTTGGCGTGTGGTCTGGCGCTGATCGTGCTGGACGGGACGATCGTCGGGGTGTCCATGCCGGCGATCATCGGGGCCCTGGACCTGGATCTGGCGGGTGCCCAGTGGGTGACGAGCCTGTATTCGGTGGTTTTCGCCGCCCTGCTGCTCACCGCGGGCAAGTTGGGGGACGCCAAGGGGCGGAGGACGTTGTTCCTGGCCGGTGTGGCGCTGTTCGTTCTCGGTTCGGTGCTCGCCGGTCTGGCGGGGTCGGCCGGGGTGCTGATTGTGGCCCGCGTGGTCCAGGGCATCGGTGGCGCGGCGATTCTGCCCTCCACCCTGTCCAGCGTGAACTCCCTGTTCCAGGGGGACGACCGGGCGGCGGCCTTCGGCGTGTGGGGTGCGGTCATGGCCGGTGCCGCGGCGGTGGGCCCGCTGGCTGGTGGCCTGCTGACTGAGTACGCGGGTTGGCGGTGGATCTTCTGGGTCAACGTACCGATCGGCGTGCTGCTTTTCGTGCTGGCGTTGAAGCTGGTGCCGAATACGAAAGGTCGGTCGGATGCGGGGCACGACGTCGCCGGCTTCCTGCTCTCCGCGATCGGTTTCGGCCTGCTGGTCTTCGCAATCATTCAGGGCCCGAAGATGGGCTGGTGGCCGTGGCCGGGGCTGGCCGGGATCGTCGGCGCGGTGGCGGTGGCTGCCTTCGTGGTTCTGGAGAATCGCCGCCGCAAGGCGCAGGACGCGGTCCTGCTGGACGTGGGCCTGTTCCAGGTGCCGACCTTCACGTGGGGCAATATCACCGCGCTGATGGTGGCTGTGGGCGAGTTCGCCCTGGTCTTCGTGCTGCCGCTGTACCTGATTAACGCGCTGGGGCTGTCCACGATCGCGACGGGCCTGGTGCTCGCGGCGATGGCGGCGGGCGCTTTCCTCAGCGGGGCGCTGGCCCGGCACCTCGCGGCGTGGATCGGCGCGAGCGGCACCGTGCTGCTGGGCCTGGGCCTGGAGGTCTTCGGTGTTCTGCAGCTGACCGCGGAGCAGGCCCCGGACCGCCCACTGTGGCTGATCGTCGTTGCCCTCGTGATCTACGGGGTGGGCCTGGGCCTGGCATCCGCGCAGCTGACGAGCCTGGTGTTGAAGGACGTTCCGGTGGAGCAGTCCGGCCAGGGCTCGGCCACCCAGTCCACGGTCCGCCAGCTCGGATCGGCGTTGGGCGCGGCGATGGCAGGCGCGATGCTTTCCGCCGGGATGGCGTTCCACTCCCGGGACCTGACCGGAACCACCGCCCAGCTGGCGGATGCCGCCCGCTCCTCGGCGGGCTCCGCGATCCCCGCCGTGCGTGGCCAGGGCGTACCGGGGCAGGTGCTGGACCCCGTGATTGCGGCGTTTGCCAGCGGCACACGCTGGGCCTTGGTCTCCGCGATCGCGGCCTTGGTCATCGGCTTCCTGGCGGCCTTCATGGTCTCCAAGGCCAGCCGGGGCGACGTCCAAAACTAAAAAACGACACCACAAGAAGAACAAGAAACCAGAAAAGAAAAGGATGAGCGCAATGAAGAACGCGCAGAAGACCCTGTTTACGACCGCTTTCATTTACCTCGTGATCGGCATGCTCAGCGGCGTGTTCTACCGGGAGGTCACCAAGTTCAAGGAGTTCCCGGTCGATAACGCCACGCAGCTGAGCACGCTGCACACCCACCTGCTGGTGCTGGGCTTCATCGTCCCGCTGGTGGTGCTGGCCCTGGATAAGCTCTACACGCTGGCTGGGTCGAAGCAGTTCACGTGGTTCTTCTACCTCTACAACATCGGCCTGGTGATCACCCTGGTGATGATGACTGTCCGCGGCTGGCTGCAGGTCTTGGCCGGTAGCCCGCTGGAGGAGACCCCGGAACTGAGCAAGGGCATGGATGCTGGGATCTCCGGCATGGCGGGTATCGGCCACATCCTGCTGGCCGTATCCCTGGTGCTGCTGATGGTGCGCCTGGGTGCGCGCATCAACACGGTGCAGGCGCAGACCAAGCAGGTGAACGCCTAAACACTGATTCTGTGGCCGGGGTCACCCCGGCGTGCGTGATGGGCCACGGTGGCAGCCTGACGGCAGTTGTTCTCCAGCTGTTGCACAGGCTGCCATCGTGGTTCTCGGCACTTCGTGCAGGTAGAATGACCTGCGGATTAAGTGACGATGAGAAAGGTGGCAGCCTCGGATATGTCGAAGAAGATCGATTTCGAGAAGCTGAACAACACGATCCAGTACGCCATGTGGTCGGCGTTTGAGATCAAGGCCGGCGTGCTCGGCGAGGATCGCGCGGCGGTTGCTGAGGACTTCCAGAAGTTCCTGGATTCCTACAAGGATTCCAGCGTGACCGTTCGTGGCGTGTACGACCTCACCGGCATGCGCCCGGAGGCGGACATCATGTTCTGGATCCACGGCGAGAAGCTGGAGGATCTGCAGGCCTTCTACCGCGCCTTCCGCCGCGAGACGCTGCTCGGTAAGGCGGCTGTCCCTTATCGCACGAACGCGGCACTCCACCGCCCAGCGGAGTTCAACAAGTCCCACGTCCCGGACTTCATGGTGGACCCGGAGCCGAAGGAGTGGATCTGCCTGTACCCCTTCGTCCGCACCCCGGAGTGGTACCTCATGGACGACGCCCCGCGCCGCAAGATGCTGGTCGACCACGGTGTGGAGGCCCGCAAGTACAACCGTGTTCGCGCGAACACCATCCCGTCCTTCGGCCTGGGCGACTACGAGTGGATGCTCGCCTTCGAGGCGCCGGATGTCGCTGAGGTCGTGGACCTGATGCGCACGATGCGTTACACCGAGGCCCGCAAGTACGTCTCCGAGGAGACCCCGTTCCTCACCGGCCGGATCATCACCGACTGGCTGCCGGAGTTCGTCGAGTCCCTGCCTT
>NZ_KV823498.1:17683-20950 GCF_001815965.1 Corynebacterium sp. HMSC22B11
GGCTGCCGGAGTTCGTCGAGTCCCTGCCTTAAGGGTTCGGCTCTCTGGGCGCAGGCCTGCGGGTCTGCGCGAGCCAACGCCCCCGAACCTTCCACGTTGGAGGCCTGGGGGCGTTGGTGTTTCTAGAAATCCATAACCGGCGTTAGTGGACGCAGCAGGGCTTAGATTGAAGTTTGAGGTTGGACAACAATGACAGCTTTTCCTGGGATTGTGCTCGGAGTCATTTTTTCTTTTGTGCTCATAGCAATCAACTATGCCCTTGTCAGGTTTAGCCGCGGTAGTAAGCGCATCTCGCCGAAGAACTTTTTGAGAGCATCCATCGTGGCTACACTCGCTTTAGCCGTACTTCCCCTCATCTTCGATGAAGGACTGAAGAATGGAGCGTGGGCAATATTCTTCTTTATAGGTTTCCAAACCATTGCGCTCGTTACGTCATTCTTTCTTCCTGACGAACGCGATACCCCGAGTGCCTAATACTCTTAGCGATTACACCGGGAACACTGCTCAGTAACGATACTGATTATCCATGCTTAGCAGCCGGGTTAATAAACCTAGTCTTGTTCCTTAGATCGGTATGTTCTAACCGAGCTTTATGCTAGATGCGCTCGCGAAACGAACTCTACGAAGCCGTGACAACGTGCTCGTGTTCATTTAGCTCGAGCGGTAGCGACAGACCCGTCCCTTTGGCCATAATCCAGCCCTAGAGCAACAGCTTTTCCTGTAACTCGAAAGTGTCTCATTTGGCATACCCTAATGGGACAGTCTCAGTTTCAGAAGTCGTCTGCACAGGTTCTGCCCGTGGGGTTCCCAACGCCTCGGGCGAAACCGGCAGGTTTTTCTTCCTAGCTAGATGCCCTGTGAGAAATGAGGGTTAGAATCCACTTGCTCAATGTAGGTGACAAAACTTGGGTATTGATCCACGAGCACATCAGAGTCATCCATTAGTAAGAGCTCGGACACCTCTTCAAGCATTGCAATATCATCGACTTCTACCACTGTCACTAATAACCACAAGCGTTGGCTATCGTTCCTGTTTCCTTCGTGTTCCACCTCGTACTGGGATAGGAGCACCTCCCGTAAGCTCTCGTTTTCGTGCGGTGCAGGCTGCTTTGAGGATGAAAATATCTCCACTCCCGTGAGAGACTTCATCCTCATCACTCGCTCTGCGAAGTTCTCATATGCGCTGGATATTTTTTCCGACTCTACGACGAAATAGGTAAGAAAAACAGCTTTATGTCCCATAAGGTGCAAACTACCTTGCAGCCATGAAAATGTCCTCTGTGGGATATTTAGAAGCGGGCCACGCCTTACAGTGTCGGTAATAATGACCGGCGGGCACAAACTCACCTGCGCGGCTCTCGGCAGAAAGCTCCCCATACCCATGAACAACTACCGTCGCTCCATCATAGTTGTGCGGCGAAGGAACGGACCATATCTTATGAACGTTGCATTTCACCGCCACTAGATCCATACCGAGCGATTCATTAGCAAATGTGGCCGGGGAAAACGAGAACATAGCCACAAGTGCAGTAGTGCAGGCAACTAACGTTTTCTTAAACATATTCCGAACCGTCCTGTTAGATGTTCCGAAACTCAAGCCAGGCAATGTGCCTAGATGGCTGGGATCTACCCCTTAATGGGCGAGGGAAACGAACGTGAAAGCCACCTCGCTTATCGTGACATGGCTTGCGAATTTCCTCCATCGATAAAGTGGAAATGTCCCTTTAGCGCCCAACATTGGGGGTAGTTTCCGGTTTGTCTATGGTTTTATCCGCTGATATCGCTCGGAGCGACCTCGGAAATACCGCAGTGCCCTCGCATGAGAGCAGAGCTTCAGCTGCCAGCAAGCAGTTTTTGCCCATCCTTGCGCAGCTCCCCAGTGGGAGAGACCTGCCGGTAGAGGGTCTGGCGGGTGACCCCGAGTTCCTTGCACAAGGCTGCAACGTTGGTCTCGGGTTGGCCCATCGAGGCCCTGGCAAGGCGCACCTTCGCCGGGGTCATCCTAAACGGCCGACCCCCCTTGCGCCCGCGGGCCCGGGCGAATTCCAGGCCGGCCTTCGTCCGCTCGGAGATAAACTCCCCCTCAAATTCGGCCAGTGCGGCGAAGATCCCGAACACCAATTTGCCCTGGGCGGTGGTGGTGTCGACCGCCGCACCCTGCCCGGTGAGGACTTTTACTCCGACGCCGCGGGCGGTGAGGTCGTGGACCTGATGCGCACGATGCGTTACACCGAGGCCCGCAAGTACGTCTCCGAGGAGACTCCGTTCCTCACCGGCCGCATGATCACTGACTGGCTGCCGGAGTTCGTCGAGTCCCTGCCTTAAGGATTCGAGGCTCTCTGGGCGCGGGCCTGCGGGTCTGCGCCCTGCACATGGTCTGACAGACTCGGACCAGGGTTCAGACACAAACCTACGAACACAGCCTCATTACCCGCGATGGTGAACCCATACCTTGAGCTACGGCCTGCTAGTCCGTAATTCTGGGAGTCTGGAGTTGGTGGCTATCCATTGCGCCGCAGAGGGGTCAATCCAGGTAGACAACTTCTCTATGGCTAGCTGTGCTCGATCGAAATCTTCGTTTTCGTCCTGCCGGTTCTGTCTGATGATCGGCTCATGATGGGCACACCGATTACGCAGTTTGTAGACCACATCGACTTCACATCTGAATTCGTTGAGATTGGGGACGAAGACACCAGGCTTGCTTCCGTCAGTGATAGGTGTCGGTGTGCCGATCAAAGCTTTACGAACTAGCGGCCAGAGGGTCGAGGCGTAGGTCTTGGTGAACAGGTAGGCCCAAAAATCGAAGCTGAGTTCGGCGATGACCCGCCCCGGCGGTGGGGTTGGTTCTCTTCGTGTACGGGCACGTTGTTCTGCTTTCCTGATGGCCCTCTTGGCCGGTTTTACGAACGGAATGGCCGGGTTGGTGTACCACCTGGCCCCGTAGCGCGGAGCGACTGCGGTGTCTACGCAGTTTCGTAGCAGCACCTCGACATGCTGGAGGTCCTCCAGGAAAGCCTTGGTGACATGAGTATTCCAGAGATAGAGAGCTTCAGGGTCCGGGTGGTGGGCATAGGTGCTCATCCGCGCAGGCGAGAACCACTTGTCGAGATCGCTCGTTAGATTGTTGTTGGAATCCATGGGCACAAATGCTACGGTTCTTTATGAAAGCCCCGGAGAGATCCCTGCGTTTTAGACGCATATCGCCGGGGTTACTGAATTTTATGGGGGATATTAGGGTTAAGGGTCAAAATGTGTGTCTGGCTCGGC
>NZ_KV823499.1:0-17230 GCF_001815965.1 Corynebacterium sp. HMSC22B11
CACACCGTGTCAACTATGTCGTGACTTCAGACACTGCCGGGGGCGCTTTGTGCTTTGAAGGGTCGGCTACCTCGCTGGCAGCGGTCGCCTAGGATTGACGCAGCACGGTTCTTAACACTCGCCGCCCGCACACACTCGCGTGGCTTGCTGCGGTGAGAGAGAACCCCGCGCAGGCGATAGGTCTGCGCACCCATCCGCCAACGTGAGGAGCCTTCTTGACCACCGAGCACAGCATCCCCCACCCCCGGGCTGGCACTTTCGCCCTCGTCACCGGCGCATCCTCCGGCATCGGCGAAGCCCTGGCCCTCGAGCTGGGGCGCCGCGGGCACGACCTCATCCTCGTTGCCCGATCCACCGGCCCCATGGAGGCCATCGCCGAGCAGCTGCCCGGCCGGGACGTCCGCATCCGCTCCGTCGATCTTTCCGACGCCGCCGCCCGCGCGGAGCTCATCGCCGAGGTCGAGGACCTGGACGTCAACGTCCTCATCAACTCCGCCGGCATCGCTACATTCGGTGACTTCACCGACCTTGACTACGGCGGGGAACGCGCTCAGTTCGAGCTGAACGCCACCGCCCTGTTCGAGCTCACCGCCGCCGTCCTTCCTCGGATGTTGGCCCGCGGTGAGGGTGGCATCGTCAACGTCGGTTCCGCGGCCGGAAATATGGCGATCCCTGGCAACGCGACCTACGTGGGCACCAAGGCCATGGTCAACACCTACACCGAGGCCCTGCACTACGAGCTGAAGCCCAAGGGCATCAAGTGCACGCTGCTGGCCCCAGGCCCCGTGCGCGAGGAGGTCAAGGAGGAAGAGAAGAAGACCGGCGTGGATCGGGCTGTGCCGGACTTCGTCTGGACCACCTACGAGGACTGCGCCATCGAAACACTGGAGGCGCTGGCCGCGAACAAGCTGCGCGTCGTCCCTGGTCCGCTGTCGAAGGCGATGAACTTCCTGTCCACCTACGTCCCCCGCCGCGTGAGCGCGCCGATCATGGCGAAGCTCTACCGCAAGATGGCGGCCGAGGTCGCGGCGGAGGAAGCGGCGAAGAAGAAGCAGAACTAAAAGAAAGCAAGCACGAAGGAGCCCAAGGAACACTGTGTCCACCCCCAATCAGGTAGCGAAGAACGACCGCATCGTCTGGGCAGACTGCGAGATGACCGGCCTGGATCCCGACCGCCACGTCCTGGTGGAGATTGCGGTGATCGTCACCGACGCCGAACTGCGCCCCCTCGACGAGGGCATCGACCTGGTCATCCATGCGACCGAGGACGAGCTCGCCGAGATGGATGACTTCGTACAGAACATGCACGCCCGCTCGGGGCTGACGGAGCAGATCCGCGAGTCCACACTCTCCCTCGCGGAGGCGGAGCAGCAGGTGCTGGAGTACGTGCAGCGTTACGTGGAGGTCGAGCGGGCCGCGCCACTGGCAGGCAACTCCATCGGCACGGATCGCCGCTTCATCGCGAAGTACATGCCGAAGCTGGACGAGTTCCTGCACTACCGCATGATCGACGTCTCCAGCATCAAGGAGCTCGCGCGCCGCTGGTACCCCAAGGTGTACGCGGGCCAGCCGCAGAAGGGGCTTTCCCACCGCGCTCTGGCTGATATCCAGGAGTCGATCCAGGAGCTCGCGTTCTACCGACACGCAATCATGGTCGACGCGCCCGGCCCGGATAAGGGGCAGATCCTCGCGGCGGCGGAGGCTGCGGTTGAGCCCTGGGCCTAGGCCAGGGAAATCGTTCGGCGCTCGTTCATAAGGACGACGCCGCGTTCCACGCGGTCACTGTTGCGCGGTTGCGCGGCGGGATGTCGGCAGGTTCTGAGGCTTCCACGCTGGCGTTTTGGCGCTTTTCTGGTTCTGGCCTAATATAGTTCTCGCTGTCTTAGAGCAGTGATGGTGACTGTAGTTCAGCTGGTAGAGCACCAGGTTGTGATCCTGGGTGTCGCGGGTTCGAGTCCCGTCAGTCACCCCAGAGAAAGTCCCCGGCAGGGTTCACCTGCCGGGGACTTTGCGTTGCTGCGGGACCTTCCGCAAACGAGCGCGAACCCTCCCCTGCCCCCTGATCATTCAACCCCTGCATTCGGGCCCCGCGGCATTATAGTTAGAGGTCATGAAGCTTATTCTCGCCGCTGGGGACTCCCTCCCCATGGAGGGCGATAACACGATCCCGCCAGCATACGACCTCCTGTGGGCAGGGCTGGCGGTCGCTTGGGTCGCCCTGCTAGCAACTGCGCTGATCCTGTTGTTTAAGGATCAGAACACGCCCCGAGCCGCCCTGCTGTGGTTCCTCGCGATCCTGGTGTTTCCGTTTCTCGGCTCGGTGGCCTACCTGGTCACGCGGAACCGGAGGAACCGGCAACAGCGCCAGCAGGTTTAGGCGCGCGCCGCGTCGTAGCCAGCCTCGTCGATAGCGGCGATGATCTGCTCCTCGCTGACGGAGCCGTCGTTATCGAAAGTGGCGGTGCCCTTCTCAGCGGACACAGCGATGTCGCTGAGCCCACCCAGCGCGGAGAGCTCCTCGGTCACCGCGGCCTCGCAGTGCCCGCAGCTCATGCCCTCAACCTTGTAAACCTGTGCAGCCATGACTGCTCATCCCTTTCTCTTTTTCTTGCTTCGCTTTCCTTAGCGTGAGCGCAGGGAGCGCCCCCGCTGGAGCACCACCAGCCTACGCGGGGCTGCCCAGAAGATGCGGGCGATGGTCGGCTGCACCCGGTGGGCTAGAGTCAGATCCATCATGAAGCTCCCCCACCGTACGCACCCCAGCCCCGCGGAGAAGTACGCCACCGTAGCCCAGCGCGCGGCTGCTGAGGTCATTAGGGGATATTCCACCAGCTTTTCGATGGCCTCCTCCCTGCTGCGCGAGCCGGTGCGCACCCACGTACGCAACCTCTACGCCATGGTGCGGGTGGCAGACGAGGTCGTCGACGGGGTCGCCGCCGGTGCCGGTCTGAACACCGAGGCCACCCGCGCCTGCCTCGATGCCTACGAGCAGGCGGTGTACCAGGCCTGCGACCGCGGCTTCAGCACGGACCTGGTGCTGCACGCCTTCGCCCGCACCGCCAACGAGTGCGGGCTCGAGGACGCCGACCTGCGGGACTTCTTCACCTCGATGCGCCAGGACACCCTCGTCGCGGTTCACGACGCCGCGAGCGTCGACTCCTATGTCCACGGTTCCGCCGAGGTCATTGGACTGATGTGCAACGCCATCTTCGCCGCGGACTCCGCCGGTCGCGGGCGCCCGTGGTCCGCGCAGCGCCGCAACCAGGCCAACGAGGGAGCGCTGGCCTTGGGGCGGGCTTTTCAAAAAGTGAATTTCCTCCGCGACATGGCCGAGGACACCCAGAAGCTGGGCCGGAACTACGTCTCGGGCGAGGCGATGACCGACCAGCCTGCCAGCCCGGGCGATCCGTCTCACACGAACAACGCCACCAGTTCCACCCCCCGCGAGACCCCCGCCCCCGCTCCCCTGACCGCGCAGCAGAAGGCCGACTATATCGCGGACATCCGCGCTGATCTCACCCTGGCGGAGAGCGCCATCGGCCTGCTACCGGCCACCGCGCGGGCAGGAGTTTCGGCCGCCCACGCGCTGTTCGCCGAGCTCACCGAGCTGCTGGATCAGGCTAGCGTCGAAGAAATCATGGCGGGCCGGATTCGGGTTTCCGCGCCCCGCAAGGCCGCTGTCACCGCCCGGGCCGCGGCCCGGGCGTGGCGCGCCTAAGCCTCCGTTTTAGTACTGCGGGCCGTCGCCGGCGTTACCGGCCTTCCAGGTCTTCCAGTCGATGTTCCAGTCCCCCAGGCCGTCGTAGCCCGGCAGCGTGGGCCCCGTGGAATTCTTCACCGTCACGATATCGCCACGCTTGAAGTTCTGGTAGACCCAGTTCGCGTTCTCCATCGACAGGTTGATGCAGCCGTGCGAGGTGTTCTGGCTGCCCTGCGCCCACACCGACCATGGGGCTGCGTGGATGTAGATCCCGGAATAGCTCATCTGGGTCGCATAGGACACGTCGGTGACATACCCTCCCTCAGCCTCGGAGTAGCCGAAGGTGTTGGAGTCCATCGTCAGCGCCTCGTACTGGTCGCCGATCTGGTAGACGCCGTTCGGGGTCGCCCACTGCGTGTTATCACGGCCGTTGGACGTCGGCATCGTCTTCAGCGTCTGACCGTTCTTCGTCACGGTCATCGTCTTCGCGGCGTCGTCAACGACGGCGCGGATGTCGTCCCCGATGGTGAACTTCGCCTCGCGGTTATCCGCGGAGTACAGGCCGTCGCCGAAGTCCACGCCACGCAGCTTCGCGTCCACAGTGACGGTGGTTCCTGGCTTCCAGTAGTTCTCCGGGCGCCAGCGGACCTCAGTGTTGCTGATCCAGTAGAACGCTCCTTCGACCTTCGGTTCGGTCTTGATACTGATCGCGTCCTGGACAGCCTTGCGGTCCGTGGGGACGGCGTCGAGCTTCAGCGCAATGGACTGCCCCACACCCACCGTGGCCCCATCGAGCGGCGCGAGATAAGCGTTGGTCAGGACGTTGGGCTGGATCGTGGTGAAGGTCTGGTTCAGTTCCGTCTCACCGTTAGTCGCCGTGAGCGTGTAAGCCGAGCCGTATTCCATTCCGCCCGTGCTGCGCCATTCGGTCTTATCCTTGTTGAGCTTGCCTTCGATGACATTGCCCGCACCGTCCATCAGGCTGATGTCGGACATTGCCTTGCCGGACGTCAACGTCACCGTCTCGGTGGGGTTCACGCCCTCGGCACCGTCCTTCACGGAGGCGGTGATTCCGACCTTCTTCTCCTGCGCTTCTTCCGTAGCCGGGGTGTCATCCTTCGTACGGTCGGTGTCGATCGTGCACGCACCGAGCGTGACAAGGCTGGCTGCTGCGACGGCGCCGACGATGGCGCGGCGGGGGTTCAATGCACGTCCGGCCTGGCGCTGACCGATTCGTGAAAGAAAGGACATCATGGGCTCCCTGGTAGGGCGCTGCCGGTTTCCAGCCTTCCCCAGTGGTGTCCGCTCACACGGTGGGCGGGCATTGGAAACATTCGGCAGCAGTTCACGCGGGTTTTGCCACCGCGGTGGGTGGCGGGTCCGCTGGCAATTTCTAATACCCGGTTAGCTTAGCCGGTCAGGCAGACAAACCGGAGGTACAACGTGGGAAGTTTTAGAACACTGTTATAAGACCGCTGTTTCTGCACCATGACCAGGCGATTTGCTAAGTTTTAAAAAGCCTAATATAGTTTCATCTCGTTGCCACGGAGAGCACATGCAAAGCAGTGTTCACCTCGCAGCAAGATGGGCCATTAGCTCAGTTGGTTAGAGCAACTGACTCTTAATCAGTGGGTCCGGGGTTCGAATCCCTGATGGCCCACCACTGACCACCCCCGTCGGGATCATTCCCGCCGGGGGTTTTTCCTGTCTCGAGCCAGCGCGGGTCAACTCCCGTAGCAAAAGCGATAGCCGAGATCAGCGGACGCTTAGGCGTCCTGACCCCCTGCTCCGCATTGGCGAGCGTCGCCCGGCTAACGCCCACAATCTTCGCGAGCTCCGTCTGCGTGAAGCCTCCGATCTCCCGCGCCCGCTGCAGTCGGTGCTTAATCTCCCATTCGGGAATAATCCCTGCATTACTTACTGGTTTCGTCATGCCTAAAGGTTAGCGCATTGGCTAACAGTTGGCAATAAAACCGCTGGTCAGTTCACCAGCTAAGTTAAATGACTAAATTTTAGTTGCTTTAGATTAGTCATTCAGCTAATTTCTAGTCATGCGAGAAATTCTGACAACCTCAGAGGTCGCCGAGCTATTGGGAATCGGACTGAGCACTGTCACTTGGCGGGCTCGACAAGGACGACTCCCCGTCCTGCAGCAGATTTCCGGTCGTGGCACTTATCTCTTCGACGGCGAGACGATCCGCAAGATGGCAGATCGCGCCGGGCGAGAAAACACCACCGACCAGGCACCACAAACGGAGCCGCCGAAATGACCCAAGAATTCAGCCGGCGAATCACCCTCCCCTACATGGACATGACCAAGACATACCCGTGGACGCGGATCGAGCCGCAAGACATCGAGATCAGCCTTGAAACAGTCTTCGACGACCACCCCAACGACGAAGCACCCGTGTTCATCAGGGCCCATGTGCTCAACGAGATCAAGGTCAAGACCCTCAACCGGGATAACTTGCCGCGACTCTGCACCGCCATCTTCCGCGCTGCGAACGCGGCCCTGTTCTTCACCGAGCTATACGAAGAGCCAAGACCCGGCGTCGAGCTCTCACCGTTCCGCACGGAGCCCACGGGCACCGATCAAGACACGTACTTCCGGATCCTCGTCGACCTGGATGACCCGTTTGATAAAGACCGTTCCCGACACCTGCCCTGCCTGATCTATCTCCCGGCCACCGAAGGAGCCACCGATGACAATTCCTAACCCGAGCGCAGTTCTCGACCTCCTCCGAGGCGGCCCTTTCACCGACCTCACCCCCGAGAAGGTCACCTTCGGTTCGAGCGCGAACCTCACGAAGACGCAGATCACCGTGGTTATCGACGGAACTGTGCAGCTGCCCGACACTAGCGCCGAGCTCGTCTCTTGGCTCGCGCTCGCGGTTGCCGCATCAGTGCGCGAGGACAAGATCCCAGGCATCGTGAACCGTCCACCGCTGAAGAAGGTCACCTCCCGTCGCCTCCCGGCAGGCCACGATG
This sequence comes from Corynebacterium sp. HMSC22B11, assembly GCF_001815965.1. Taxonomy (NCBI): domain Bacteria; kingdom Bacillati; phylum Actinomycetota; class Actinomycetes; order Mycobacteriales; family Corynebacteriaceae; genus Corynebacterium; species Corynebacterium sp. HMSC22B11. Next base: position 6,689 of record NZ_KV823499.1, read on the forward strand.
CCCCCGACGCGATCACGCGCTACGAGTACCGCTTCGTGGAGGTCTCCGAGTCCCCGAGCACCGCGCAGGCGAAGGTTCACCGCACGATCAGCGTCACCCTGGCAGTGGAACAAGTCACTCCGGGGGCCAGCAGTGACTAGCAGCGCCATTCACCATCTAGTGATCCCCGCTAGGCACCCCGCAGGTTCCAAGAGCTATGAGGTCAACGCTTACGAGATCAACGCCAGCTACGGCCCTGTTCTCACGATCTGGTTCAACCGTGAGCGATTCCCCGACGACACCGACCCCGAAATGCTCAAGGAGCTCGCCGTCTTCCTCTCCCAGGAGGTGAAGGACCGCATCGCGAGCAAGTGGGCAGATCGAGTGCCAGCCAATGTCCGGCTGGTGCCGGAAGGCGACCCGCTGGCCGGACGAAACCAACGCGTGGTGCGGATCACCGAGCATGCCCCTGGCCGCGACCCCAGCCCGGGTGAACCCTGCAACTGCATCCAGGTGATCTTCGACAACCAGACCACAGCAACAACGAAGGAAACCCAACCATGACCACCACACTCAACCGCCCCGCTCTTTCCGCTGAGTCCGCCCGAAAGCAGGCTTACACCCAGTCCACCTCCGACTGGCTCGACCACGCCGACACCTTCCGCCGCCTGGCGGCAGTCGCATTCGAGCGAGCCCAGGGGGAGGATGACTCCTATTGCCGTCGGATGGATGAAGACCTCGCGATCGCCTACACGTCCGCCTATATCGCGTGCACGCAGAAGGGCATGGCGATGCAGACACCAGTCGATACCGAGCGCAGCGTCCACCGACTGCCCCCGTCCGTCACGGAGGTGCTCCTCGACTATGCCCAGGGCCGCGATATCGACCCGCGAGACACCGAGCTGCTGCGCCAGAACGCGCTCGTGGAGTACGGCACCGACCGCATCACCCGTGAAGGAATGCGCATCGTTGCTCACTGGCGCGGCGAGATCAGCTTTCCACGGGCCTAATGCGGACACGTCAGCTGCGGATACCGTCCGGGCGGTTAATCACCGTGGTCATCGACGGCCAGCAGCTCACACACGTGGCGTACGGGGACCTGTGCCAGAACCTACCCGCCAGTTGGAGGGACAGCCTCCCCCGCAGCCAACGCCGCCCGATGTTCTACCGAATCTTTGCAGAGGTATCCGACTTGAAACAGCTAACCACCACCGACCGGATCGACAAGAAGGCCCGCAACGCCCTCGAAGAGCTCCTCGACAACCTTCACAAAATCCTTAACGAGCAGACCCACGACCAGCAGGAGAAGAAATGACCACGACCACCCACCTTGAGCGCACGCCCATACCACAGGCTCGTCGAGCACAGCGGCAGTGCATGCCCCTCCCCCTCGCTGCCCCAGACCCAGCGCCCACGGCACAGATCGACAGCCAGACCCCGGAGGACGCCGAGCAGTCTGGACTGCCGGAGTGGGCGGACTACCTTGCCATTCTGCTGCTAGCGGTCGTAGCTATCCAGATCACGATCCTGGTGGTGTTCAACGTTCTTCGAGCGCTGTGGCTATGGTGAACGACCCTTACACGCAGGCAGGCCTGCCCCCGCATGAGCAGCCGCTCGGGGTGTGTATGTCCCCTACTTGGTCAGCGAAGCCAGGCACACCGAGCCTGTGGGAGACCGCGGAAAACGAGACATGGGTGACCCGCGTGTCTCGTTTCGAGAAGGCTCGGCAGCTGTGCTTGGAATGCCCAGCCTTAGCCGCGTGTCGGGCGTATGCCGACGACATGGAGCGCCGGGGCTGGGCCATCGATGGGGTCGTCGCCGGGCGGGTGCCTCCAGAGCCCGGCAGGCGGCGGTGCCATCGGTGCCACCGGTACTTCATCCCCACATCCTCGTCTGCCCGCAGCAATGATCTAGCGGCGCGCGAGTACCGGCGGGGATTGTGCCGGAACTGCTACCGAATCGAAATCGAAGTGGAGAACCCGAAACCCCGCTCGCGCCGAGCGGGCAAGAGGAAAGGGAGGTAGCCGAATGATTCGCTTCTCCGTAGTGCCCCGCGCGCGATAGCGCTGACCGCCGTTCCGTGGCCCGTTTGTTTTGTGTTCTGTGTTGATGACTGGTGAGGATTCCCTGATGGTGTTTGTGCGTGAGTGCCGCCTAGCGGAGCCCCGTTTCGGAGGTGTGCGCTGATGGCGTGGATTCGTGTATCTGACACATTCAATTCCGCACCAGAGTGGATGAAGGCCCGCGAGCTGGCTGTTGATCGTCGTGATGGGCGGTTGGTGGCCGAGCTACGTGGGCATGCGATGGCGATGTTCGCTTGGTCTGCCCAGAACTTCACTGATTACGTGGTGCCCTTGGGCGCTGCTGTGGAGATCTGTGGGGTGGATCGAGTGGAGCAGGTGCTGGCTGATCTCGTGACGATCGGCATCTGCGAGGTCGCTGACGCTGATGGGGAAAGGCGGTGGCGGCTCGTGGAGCGGGCTTCCTTCGTCCACCTCATTAAGTCCGATCAGAAGCTGTTGAATGCAAAGCGGAAGCGGGATCAGCGAAAGGCGAGCCTCGTCGTCCCGGTGCTGCTCCGTGATGGTAGCGAATGTCGTTACTGTGGGGAGCAGGTTAATTGGGATGACCATAGGCACGAGGGTGGCGGCACCTTCGATCATCGGGACGTGGAAGCAGAGACCACGACGGAGAACTACGTCGTGGCGTGCCGTGGCTGTAACAGGCTGCGCGCTGACTTCGATGATCCTGACGAGCAGTTGCCGTTGCTCGACCCACCAGAGCAGCCGATCTATGATGCTCAGCTTTGCAAGAAGCTGGCAGTGTGGCCACGCATCGTGGCCGCCGAGGCATCGCGAATGGGATTCCCGAACCCGCTTGTCAGTCATGGCGAGCTGGGCAAGGTTGAGTCCCCGTCAAGGCGTGGGCGCCCGAATGGGCTTAATGCTGTTGAGTCAGAGTCTGGTCGAGTCCAGTCTCCGGAACCCCCTGCCAGGCCAGTAGGGGTTGATCCGCAGGTGGCGGCCTCACATCCAGTGAGGAAGACGCGGCCCGCTAATGGGACAGGATTCCTGGGCAATGATTCCGGCACCCGCACCGAGACTAAGCGACGCCGCAAGCGTCGCAGGCGTTAACGACCTGCGACACTCGCTTGCGGTGATACACCTCTAGATCAGCCAGCTGCCCTGATGGTTCAGGCGTGTTTGGGCTCCGCCCCACGCCCCTTTTCGCGTACCCATTTCAGCCCGCCCGGGCTTTCGTTTTTGTCCCAGGACAGGCTGGGACAGTCATCGCCCGCGGCTGGGAGGCCGGGACGGGACGGGACGGGACGGGACGGGACGGGGTGGCTTACCGTTACCACCCTCTTACGGTGAGGTTTTCTTCTTAGGTTGTCTGTCTGCTTGTTGTCTGTGTGGTTCTGGTGTGGGGCTGTTGGTGTGTCTTCTTGAGGGAGGTTTGTGTCGTGGATGTTGCGGATAGGTACGTGTTGGTTTCGGCGTTGCGTGATGCTGTGGTGTTGGTGCCGAAGTTGGATCAGTTTCTTGTGCCTCGTGTTGCTCCGTCTGGTGAGAATGCTGGGGTGGCTCCGAGACGTCCAGGGTCGCGGGCTCCGGTGGATGAGTCTGTGTTGGCGGTCAAGGAGCGGGTGGAGGATGTGGTCTTCACGTGGTGTGGGTCGGTGGCTGAGGCGACGGGGGTTCCGGCTCCGGGTGTTCGGTCGGTCGAGGTGCGGGCGGCGTGGCTGGCTGACTTGGTTGATGATGTCGCGGAGTGTGAGTGGGCGGAGTTGATGCTGGAGGATGTGGTGCGCGCGGTGCGTGCCGTGCGTGATGTGGTGGAGCCTGCTCCTTCTAGTGTCGTGGAGGTTGGTGGTGGTGGCGTTCTGCTGAACACGGGTGGGCGGGGTTCGCTGGGCGCGGTGGTTGGTGGTGGGGAGTGGATGCCGGTAGCTGATGTGGTTGCTGGGCTAGGTTCGTTGGGGTTTCGGGTTTCGGCGTCGAGTGTGTATGGGTGGGTGCGGTCTGGCCGGGTGGGGTCTGTGGTCAGTGGCTCGGGGGTGTTGGTCTCTCCGTCGGAGGTGGCCAGGCTCGCGGTGAAGCGCCGGCGGTAGGTCACCGGGGCGCAGTGCCTCGGGCGGGGTGGGTGTACCGGGGTGCCCTGTGCCCGGGGAGGGTGTACCGGGGTGCCCTGTGCCGGGTTGGGTGTACGGGGCCCACCGGGGTACGGGGCCAGCACGGGGCGGGGCGACGAGGGGCGGCGCTGGGCGTGCTCGACGGTGTTGGTGACAGTCTCGATGTGGTGACTGCGTGCTGGTCGCGCGTTGGTGGGTCTCGCACCTGGTGTGTGGGCTGCGTGGCCTGGTGGTGGTCGGTTGCTGGTGCACGGTGGGCAGCGCCGTGGTTCGTGGCGTGGTCGTGTGTGCTCGCGTGCCAGAAGGCTGGCAGCCGTCGGCAGCAGTAGGTGGCAGTGTCACCTGTGCTTGGTGTTGGTGCGTTGTGGTCGGTCGTGGCGCGAGCGGTCCATCGTCGCCAGGTGTTGGCGCTGCGAACGTGGAAACTTCGAGCGCTGTCGACGGTTTACGTTGGTCACATGTGGTTGTCCAAAAGCGCAGGTGACAGTGGTTATCGTGAACATAGCTTTTAGATGGTTGGTTATGGTGTGTTGTAGCGGTCATGATGTGAGGAAGCATGATCGCTGACCGTCGCAATTTTGGTTCCGACACCTTCGGTGCCTTCTGGTCTCGTTGCTGAACTCGGGTTCTCGTTTAAGGCTGGCCGCCACTTCTGTGGTGACCAGCCTTTTACGATGCGCAAGGGTTTTAGTGATGAGGCTTGTTGTTGCGGCGGTGCGTGAGGGTTAGATGGTGACGTGCGTAGCGCGCCGCGTATCGGGAGGTGAGTGGACTGTCTCGTACAGCTCACTCGCGTTACCGGGCGCGGCGTGCTCGCATTCTTAGCGGCCAGCACATCGTGTGTGCCTGGTGCGGTCAGCCCATCGATAAGCGCTTGAAGTTCCCCCACCCGATGTCACCGACAGCGGATCACGTGCACCCCGTATCCCGCGGGGGCTCGAACTTCGGTAGGCTCCAACCAATGCATCTTCTGTGTAACCAGCAAAAAGGGGCTGGGTTCTCGCAGTTCGATTCGGTTCACGCCCGCCGGTGGTAGCCCTCCAGGCCCCGGTGAGGGCGCTGGCACCCCGTTCCCCCGTTCGGGGGTGACGTTTGGCGGCAAAACCACCCGGGGGGTTGCCCCCTCAAACCTGCAGGGCATAGCACACGGCATTGCAGTAGATATCCCCCCGCGCTGGAATTCTCCAACCCCCAAAAACAGGATTGCCAAAAATCCTATCCCCCGAGCGACGCTGACGCGAATTCCGCGCCCTCGCGACTTTTTCGCACCCCCGCGATTCCCAGCCTCTCTAATCCGCACTTTTAGAACCATCTAGAAACATGTGACAAATAGCAGGTCATAGTGGGTTTCCTGGTAATATAGGAGGCATGAGAACCTGCGAGTCCTGCGGCGCCGAACTCACTAAGCCGCGCCGGGGCCCATGGCCGAAGACCTGCGGCCAACGGTGCCGTAAGCGGCTGTCCCGTGTCCGCACGACCGTAGGAACCAACTCGAACAGCCCCTACCCCGTCGCAATGCGGGCTCTCCCCCGGTGGACACGCGCAGCAGGAAAGCGCCCCATCACCATCACCGGCGCGCCCGCATCCACGACCAACCCCTCCACGTGGACGCGCTTCGCCGCCGTAGAAAACGATGCCCACGGCATCATGCTCGGCGACGGGCTCGGCTGCATCGACCTTGATGATTGCTTCACCGACACCGGCGAGCTCACCCCACTGGCCGCACGGATCGTCGCGAAGAACCCCAAGGCCTTCATCGAGGTCAGTCAATCCGGTAAGGGGCTGCATATCTTCGGCCTACGACCGGAAGGCCCCGGAATCCGCCGGGGCGGTCTCGAAGTCTATTCCTGGGGCCGGTTCATCCGCACCACCGGCGACATCTACCAGCCCGGCGGGCTCGAAGAGCTCAACATCTAACCCCCAGCCAGCCACAGCCTCCCTCTCTCCTCCTCACGCCCCGTCTCACCCGCCCACTACGCGCCGAGGAGGTACAGCCGTGTCCCGCCCACCCCGCAAAGCACTACCAGCCGCGAGGGATAAAGACCCCGCCATTCTCCTTATCGCGCTTCGCGACCGCCTCGCCGACGAGATCGACCGCACCGAAGACCCCCGAGAGCTAACCGCCCTCACTCGCCAGCTTCTGGACGTTCGCGCTCACCTGCGCACCGAGAGCGCCGCCGCATCAGAAAAGGTAACCCCGATTGACTCAATCCTCCGCCGTAGGCAAGCAAACGCCTAGCTACTCCTTCTTCCCCACGATCGCCGCGTCCGACGCCACCGACGCCATCGAGCTATCCGAGGCCTACGGGCTGACCCCCGACCCCTTCCAGTGCTTCGTCCTGGAGTCATGGAAGGCGCGCCGGGCGGATGGCAAGCTTGCGTCCTCCCGTGTGGGGTTGTCGGTGCCTCGCCAGAATGGCAAGAACGGCGCACTGGAGGCCTCCGAGCTGTTCGACATTCTCGTTCTTGGCCGGAAGGTGTTGCACACCGCTCACGAGACGAAGACCTCGCAGCAGGCGTTCCGCCGCCTTGCGAGTTTCTTCCGCCCTGAGGTGAATCCTGATCTCGCCCGCCAGGTTGAGCAGATCCGTCAGGTCAACGGGCAGGAGGCGATCGTGCTGCGTAATGGCGGCGAGATTCGCTTCATTGCTCGGACGAAGAACTCGGGTCGTGGGTTCACCGCTGACACGCTTGTCCTCGACGAGGCGCAGGAGCTGAACATGGAGGCGCTCGGCGCTCTCCTGCCCGCGATCTCGTCCGGGCCCGCTGGTGACCCCCAGCAGATCTATCTGGGCACCCCGCCGGGGCCGACCAACGACGGCGAGATTTTCACCAAGCTGCGCAACGACGGTCACGAGGCCACGGATCCGCGCCTGTCGTGGATTGAGTGGTCAGCCGATCGGGGGTGCGACCTCGACGACACCGAGCAGTGGGCACAGGCCAACCCCGCGCTAGGCACCCGCTTGATGTGGGATGTCGTTTACGACGAGCGTGCCGCGCTCGATGATGAGACCTTCGCTCGCGAGCGTCTCGGCATGTGGTCGACGGAAGAGTCTGCTCGGGTGATTCCTCAGGCTGACTGGGAGGCTTGCGCTGAGCCGAACATGCGCGACGCTGGCGGCGAGGTCGCCATCGCGGTGGACATCTCTCCCGCCCGCTCCACAGCCTCGATCGCCGCCGCGGGGCTCACCGTTGATGGTGCCCCGTGGGTAGATGTCATTGAGACCCGCCATGGCACCCCTGATTGGTTGCTCGAGCGGATTGTGGCGATCTGTGGCCGCCAGCCTGTCCGCGCCGTCCTGATCGACGGCAAGGGGCCGGCCGCGTCCCTGATCGACCCGCTCAAGCGCCGCAAGATCAAGGTTTCCATCACCACCGGCTACAACATGGCTGCAGCAGCCGCCGACTTCTACGACGCGGTGCTAGCCCACCGCCTCGTCCACCTCGACCAGCCCGCCCTGAACGTCGCTGTCGCAAGCGCCCGGAAACGCCGCCTCGGCGACGCCTGGGCATGGAACCGCAAGGACGTGGAGTCCGACATCACCCCGCTGGTCTCCGCGACTCTCGCGCTGTTTGGTCAGTCCTACTCCGACGTCGTCCGCCCCACGCCCCGGAAAACTCGCAGAAAGGTGATCGTCCTATGAGCACTCTCACCCCACACGAGACAGCACTAACCCAACGGCTGCTCTCCCAGCTCGCAGGCTTCCAGTCCGCGAACCGCAACCACGAGCAGTATTACGCCGGCACCTTCAAGCCCCGCTACCTCGGCATCGGCCTACCCGAGATCGCCAAGAACCTCGAGATGGTCGCGGGCTGGCCAGCCACCACCGTCGACGTACTCGAAGAACGCCTCGATATCCTCGGCTGGACAAACGACGACCTCGGCGCAGTGTTCGCTGATAACGCCCTGGACGTGGAAGCCTCCCAGGTTCACCTGGACGCCCTGATCTACGGCACCGCCTTCGTCTCCGTCACCGCAGGCAACGGGGACGACGAGCCCGAGGTGCTCGTCCTCGGCCATGACGCCAAGACCACCACCGGCTACTACAACCCCCGAACCCGCCGCCTCGACGCAGCAATCACCAAAACCGTCAACCCCGACGGCAAGACCGTCGAGGCCACCCTGTGGGGCCCGCACGAGCTCGTCGTCTCGCGCCGGGAGAACGACACCAGCCCCTGGGAGGTCACCAACCGCATCCGCCACGGGTTCCGCCGTGTGCCAATGATTCCCTTCATCAACCGCCCCCGCGTCGGCGACCGCAAGGGACGGTCGGAGATCTCCCGAGCCGTCCGCCGCTACACAGACTCCGCGGTGCGCGCGCTCACCTCCATGGACGTCAACCGGGAGTTTTTCAGCGCCCCACAGCGCTACGCCGTCGGCGTCTCCGAGGAAGACTTCACCGACGCCTCCGGCAACCGGAAAAACCCCTGGCAAACCGTCACTGGGCGTATCTGGGCAGTGCCCGGTGCCGAGGAAGGCCAGCCCCAAACCCAGCTCGGCCAGTTCGACCCGATCAGCGCCGGGCCCTACCTCGAGCAGGTCAAGGGACTAGCCCAGCTCCTCGCTGCCGAGGCTTCAATCCCCGCCTCCTACCTTGGCTTCACCACCGAGAACCCCTCCTCGGCTGACGCGATCCGCCAGATGGAGGCACGTCTGGTTAAACGCGCCGAGCGGCGCCAAACTCAGTTCGGCCACTCATGGAACCAGGTCGGCCAACTCGCCCAGCAGGCACTCGGGTTCCCCAACGACAATCCCAACATCAAATGGGCCGAGGCCTCCACCCCAACACTGGCCGCAACCATGGACGCCATGGTTAAGGCCGTCCAGGTCGGCATCCTGCCCCCGGGCCCCGTCATCTGGGACAGGCTCCGGTTCAGCCCAGAGGAACAACGCCTCCTCTCTCAAGAGGTAGCGACGCGCCGGGCAGAGGGGCGTGCAGCGATGTTGGCGGGGCTTGCGCAGCGTGGCCAGGAGGTTCCCGACTTGATCGGTGACGATACGTTTGGAGGCATGCCGGATGGATTACCAGTCGATCAGGCGTAGCTATGCGGGCACGCTCGACGGTCTCGAGAAGCTCGCGTGGCGTGATCTGCTGGCGTGGTGGAATGCCACGGAGGGCACTCCGTTCCTGCAGCGTCGTGCGCTGATGGAGGAGCCATTCACGGCGATCACTACAGCATATGGGGAGCAGGCGGCGCATGCCGCGGCTGATTACCTGTTCCTGCAGCGCTCGCTTGATGAGACGCTGGCACGCCTGGATTACCCAGAGGTTGCTGATCCAGTGACTTATGACCAGGCCGTTGCGGCGTACAGGTCAGCAACGCGGCTGTCCAACAGCGACTTCAAGCGGCTCATGGAATTGGGAAAGGACTACGCCGGCAACCAATTCAACGTGGTCACGATGGAAAAGCTCTCGGGCGCGTTGAACCGCATGGTGCTGCTGCCCGCCCGTTCGACGATTGTCAACAACCTAGGCAGTGATCGTTCGTTCGCTCGCGTCCCGGAGCCTGGGGCGTGCTTGTGGTGCCTCATGCTGGCCTCCCGCGGTGCGGTGTATCGTGCCAGCACCGCGCTCTATAAAGACGGTGCCCGCTACCACGACAACTGCCGGTGCGTAGCCGTCGAGGTAAGCGCCCACGCCCCCTTGCCGAGGATTAACCAGGAACTAGAGGCTGCCTGGAAGAAAGCCCAAGAAGGAGGTGGCACCCAGGCGGATCTGTACCGAAACTGGGAGGACTACCTGCAACGCCGGTCAGCAGTCCTGCAGTCGCAGGTGAGGTTCCCTGATATCCCAGGGGTGAAGACCCCGACATACAGGGGTTCTGCGAAACGAATGGCCATACAGAAATCCTCCGGTGGACGGAGTCAGGAGAAGGAAATTCCCTTGCCTGATCTTCACCAGATGCCCGGGCACGTCCTGTACGGCTGGAATACCGCCCCGCCGTTCTCTAGCACCCGCCGCTCCTCGCGCGGGCGTAAGCCTGGCGATTACTCGATGGACAATGCCTTTGGGCATCGCCACGGATCACAGGCTAAAGGGAAAACCACGTTCCCCGCGCACTGGTCGGATCAGAAGATCGTTGATTCTGTCCGAGATGTGATGGAGACCGGCGAAGCGAAAATTAGGCCAGCGCCCCGCGGGCTGGTGAAGGACCGTGACGGAAACGAATGGAAGCCATCGTATGACTACGAAGTACGTACACAAGGTATTATTGATGGTGTTTCCATCATGACGAGATTCCGCGTTGTCGACGGAGTGCCACTAAAAGCCGCCGGTTACCCAATCAGGTGATTACCTTGACTTCCAAAAAATTCGACACAGCTGCCGAGCTCTACGCATACTTTCGCGAGCAATACCCCGTCGAAACACAAGCCCACAGTGAATTCGAAAAGGGTGATGTTCGCTGGGCTAACGAATCGGGAGAAGCCG
>NZ_KV823500.1:0-1968 GCF_001815965.1 Corynebacterium sp. HMSC22B11
ATTTGCCGGATGGGCATGGTGCGGTGGCGGTGCGGGATGCGCTGCTTATTGCGGAACCGTGACGCCTGCATGCGTGCCGGCGACGTGCCGCGGTAGTGGGTGGTGGAGGGGGAGGTTGCGTACTTCGGATTGCTGGACGGTTTTCGGGAGCGTTGCTTCTCGATCCTCACACCGCCGCATTGTGGCACGAATTACACGATTGTGCTTTGTGAGTGGTTGCTTTGTGACCCTTCGGCCTGCGCCCGCAGCCCGTCGATAAACACGTCTACGAGCCACCCCCTGCTACGGGCGAACACCTCTTCTGCGATGGTTGGCAGCGGCCGCGACAGTGTGATGATGCCGAAATGGAAGTCTGGGACGTCGAGGTCGCCGGGGCACAGCCCGTACTTTTTCGCCTCCGTGAGGAGGGGACCGTAGAGGGCTTTTACCTTTTCTATCAGTATGTTTCGTTCCTCTTGGCCCATGTGGGGTGCGAACACGGGCAGGAATTCTTGGCCGACGGCAGGGAAGCCGTTGTCCACCATCTCAGTGATGGCGCAGCGCCACGTCGCCTCGGGGGCGCCGGGGAGGCGGGGAACGTGCTTGTCTACGATCGCGCGCATCTTGTCGATGATGTTTTCCAGCACCGCGCGGTAGAGGTCATCCTTGGTAGGGAAGTGGCGGCTCGCGGTGGCAACACCCACCTCTGCTTCCTTCGCAATGGTGCGCAGCGAGACCTCCGGCCCCATCTGGGCAATCAACGACGTGGCCGCTTCCACGAGCGCTTTGCGGTTTTCAGCAGCATCTTTTCGCATATCCGGCACTTTACCCTTGACAACCGAAAAATGAAAAATATGATCTACTTCGTAAAAGCGAAACAGTCTGTTCCACTTGGAGGAAACGATGAGCACAACCGTCGCGCATCAAGATGCCGCCCCCGCCGGCGGCGAGCGCACCGACAGCGCCAACGGTGCCAATGGCACCAGCAGCACCGTGAAAAAGACCATCGCCCTGATTTTGGGCCTGCCGATTGTCCTCGGCCTCATGCTGTGGGCGTTTCTTGCGCCCACCTTCGCCTCCGGCCCGGACGGGGTGCCGGTGGCGGTGGCGGGGCCGGAGCCGGTCGTTGAGAAGCTGCGTGCTCAGGCGGAGCAGCAGGAGGAGCACCCGGACTTCGTCGTGGTGAGCTCACAGGACGAGGCTGAAGATATGGTGCGCAACCGCGACGCGGTCGGCGCGATCGCAATCGGGCAGGGCGGCGCCACGGTCTACACCGCTTCCGGTAACGGTGCACCGTACGTGCAGATGCTCAATGGCCTTGCCCAGAACATGCAGGCCTCCGGCATGCCGGTGGAGACCGAGGATCTCGCCCCCACGACCGAGGACGACCCGCAGGCCCAGGGCCTCGCGTTGCTCGGCCTGCCGCTCGCGTTCGGTGGCGTGATCTCCGGAATGCTTGCAACCGTGCTGCTGCGCGGCCACAAGTGGTCGAAAGCCGCGGTCATCGCGGGTGTGGCGGCTCTCGGCGCGGGGGCTGCGGTCTGGATGCTGCACGGCATCTACGGCACGCTCAGCGGCAGCGTGGGTATGGAGTGGCTGGCTATCGCCCTCGGTATCGCCGCGACCTCTTCGGTCACCGCCGGGTTGGGCGCACTGTTTGGTGTGCCGGGCGCTGGCCTCGGTGCGGTGCTGACCATCTTTGTGGCTAACCCGCTGGCCGGCCTGGCCACAGGCCCATGGCTGCTGCCGGCCGGCTGGTCCGCACTGGGCCAGCTCATGCCGATTGGTGCGACCGGCTACCTCGTGCGCTCGCTGAGCTTCTTCGACGGCGCGGACGCGCAGGGTTCCTGGATCGTCCTGTGCAGCTGGATCGTCGTTGGCCTGATTCTGCTGGCCTTCGACCGTTCGAAGGAGAAGACCGCGTAGGTTGTCTCCACCCAAACACCCGTCGAGCGTCGGGTTAAGGGTCAAAATGTGTGTCTGGCTCGG
>NZ_KV823501.1:0-1574 GCF_001815965.1 Corynebacterium sp. HMSC22B11
GTGTCCCTATGTTTTTGTCAAGTGCCAGACCGATGTTGACGAGCACAGTCTTGGGAGTAGTTTCTTAGGCGTGCCTAGGAGCCGGCCAGCGTGTGCTGGTCGGCTTTCGTCTTCGGGCTTTATGCGGCGACGGGGCGTGGCGGGATTTCGCGGAAGAACTCCTTGTTTTTCAGCATCGCGTAGATGACATTGCATCGGCGTCGTGCCAGGCAGATGACTGCTGCGTTGTGGCGTTTTCCTTCAGCGCGTTTGCGTTCGTAATACCGCCGTGACGGTTCGTGGCTGCGGATAACTGCGAATGCGGAGTAGAACAAGGCGTTTTTCAGTCGTTTATTGCCTGACCGTGCCGGGAATTCACCTCTGATCGACGAACCGGATCGTCTAGTCACGGGCGCTATTCCAGCATAAGCAGCTAAGTGGCCAGCACTAGCGAAGTCGGAGCCATCACCGATCGCAAGAAGGATCTGCGCTGCGGTCTTGATGCCGACTCCGGGCATACTCATCAAGACCTCACAAAGAGGGAAGTCAGCGAGCATCTCTTCAACCTGCTCAGCAATGGTGTTTCGTTGCTCTTTGAGGGCCTTGATGTTTGCAGCCAGTTGAGGAATTACTAACTCGGCGGCATCGCTTCCAGGCACGGTGACTGTTTGAGCTTTCAGCGCTGCAAAAATGTCGTCTACCAGCGGGGTAGGGTCTTTACGTGTGCGCTTGATCATCCAGTTCAACACTCGTTGGTATCCGGCTCTTTTTAGCCCCTGCGGTCCCTTGTAATGGATCAATAATTCCAGGATCGGCGTGCGAGTCAGGGTGCTACCAGCAAAAACTCGTTCCAGGCTGGGGTAGATCTGGGTGAGGACACTGCGAAGCCGATTGACAGTGCGAGTGCAATCGCGGGCGATGTCATCATCGAAGCCGGACAGCATCTTTAGGGCGGAGAGTACCTCATCATTGCGGTCGACGGCACGTAGCGTGTGGGGCATTGTGCGGGCGGTGTCGGCGATGATGAATGCGTCGCGTTTGTCTGTTTTTGCACGTCCCGGATAGAGATCTGCAGCTTTGCGCATCGCAAGACCTGGCAGGTATCCGACTTCGCAACCGCAGTCCCGGGCTACAGCAATCGGTAGTGCGCCGATGGTGTTGGGTTGGTCGACGATCACGAGCACGGTGCCAAGCTTCTGAAGCTGGTGAAAAACGCCTGCTAGTTCGGATTCGAGTTGAGGCAACGGTTTGTCGAAGACCTTGTTGCCATCACGGTCTAAGGCGCAGGCGTGGTGTTCAGATTTGCCGACGTCTAACCCAAGGAATATGTCGATGGAATGCTCCGGAGACATGATGAGCTCCTAGAAAACGAGATGGGTATGGCGTTGTTCCAGTCGCTGGTGTCATGACCTTCGTTGCAAGCACCCACGTTACAAAGAGACCTAGTTTAAAACTGGCCGTGTCCCTATCAGCTGTCATCGAAAGTCCTGGCACCCGGCGGCAACACCCCCCGGATTATGGAAACTACAGGGCAGGTAAGCCATACCGGGACCAGCGACTATCCCCATTATCGGGGACACTCACAAGGTAACGGG
>NZ_KV823502.1:0-75647 GCF_001815965.1 Corynebacterium sp. HMSC22B11
AGGTGTATTTGTCACCGGTGATGGACTTGTTCGATCGCTCCATCGTCGCTCACACCGTTGCTACATCGCCGTCGACAGCGTTGACCGCCGATTCTTTGTCCAAGGCAATCGCAGCGTGTGCACCTGAACCCGGGTGGATGATGCACACCGATCAAGGCTTCCAGTACCAGCATGCCTCCTGGCGTGACCTGATCGACAACAACGGTGGTGTGCAGTCGATGTCGCGTAAAGCCAACTGCTACGACAACGCGGTCATGGAGAACTTCTTTGGACACTTGAAGACAGAGATGTACCACGGTGAAGTCTTCGACACGGTCGCAGAGTTCAACCAAGCGATCGACGAGTACATCGGGTGGTACAACACCGAACGCGTCCAACAACGACTCAAGGGCCTGACCCCGATGCAATATCGGAATCAGACCCTTGAACCCCTCACCGCCTAGAATTAAACCAGTCCAACTTTCGGGGGCTAGTTCATGTGGTGGGAGGTTTCGCGTTTCCTAGGCTCAGCCCCCGTTAGCCGTTGATCACACTGGCGCTAAAGATTCCGCCCCGCTGCTGTGCAGCGGGGCGGAACGGGACAAGGGGAGGGCTTTAAGCCGGTGTCTGGTCAACCTTCTTGAGGCGGGAGTAGACCAGGGCAGAGAGCCCGACGAAGGCGATGATGCCGATCCACTGCGCAGGGCCGGCGAAGCTCTCGCCGACCACGGCCAGGGCGTCGCCGTTGGAGGTCGCCGCGATGATGCCAGCGTTGATGACGCCGAAGAGCGACTCGCCGACGATCAGGCCGGTGGCCATGAGGACGCCCATGCGCTTGCTGCGCTGCGGATTGGCCTGCTTGTCAGCCCACTTGTTGTACACGTAACCCAGGGCTGCTCCGATGGGGATGATCAGCGTGAGGGACGCCGGCAGGTACATGCCCATGCCCACCGCCAGTGGTGGCAGGGCGTAGCGGGAGGACTTGCTCAGTACCTCGTTGATGACGATCACCACGGCGCCGATGGCCGCGCCCAGGCCGATGAGGCCCCAATCCAGGGAGTCGCCGAAGATGCCCTCGGCGACGGAGCTCAGCAGTGCAGCCTGCGGTGCTGCGAGAGCGTCGGGGCCGGCCCCCGGAGCGCCAGCGAAGCCGAAGCCCTTGCGCATGAGCTCCATGATCGGCGGGATAATCGCAGAACCGAAGATGACACCGAAGATGAGGGCCACCTGCTGCTTCCATGGGGTGGCGTCGACCAGCTGGCCGGTCTTGAGGTCCTGGAGGTTGTCATTGGAAATCGTTGCGATGCCGAAGACCACCGACGCGGTGAACAGGGTGTAGGCGACGAGTGCGGTGGAGTCGGCCTCCCCGCCCACGACGACCTTGATCAGCAAGGCAGCGGATAGCACGACGATGATGCCGACGCCCGAGATGGGGGAGTTCGAGGATCCGATGAGTCCTGCCATGTAGCCACAGATCGACGCGACGATGAGCCCCACCAGGAGGGTGTAGATAATCGACAGGGCGATCAGGCCGGTCATGTGGTGCGTGATGGTGGTGTCCTTCACGAAGAGCCACAGGAGCAGGCCTACCGGCAGCATCGACGCCAGCGTGACTCCGGCGACGATGGGGAACGGGATGTCCTTCTCAGTGAGGTCCACAGCTTGGCCGTCGTGGCGGGCGCGAGAGGAGGCAAGAGCCTCCTTGATGCCACGGATGATGGGGCCGATGATCTTCAGGAGGGTCCACACCGCGGCAATGGCCATGGTGCCTGCGCCGATGAAGCGCACTTCGGAAGAGAAGGTTGCCGAGACAATCTCGGAAATGTCGCCCTCGGCTGGGATGAGGCCCGAAGTTCGCAGCGGCATGAGCACCCCGTAGGAGATGATCAAACCAACGATCATGGCGATACCGACGGACATGCCAACGAGGTGACCGACGCCGATGAGTGCCAGCGAGAGCGAGCCACCCATCATCGTGGCGCCAGGGCCGAGGCGGAAGTAGGAGGACACTGAGGAGGCCGCGAGCTTCATGGCGGTGATGATGGACATCACCGCGGATGCGATGGAGCCAAGGATGATCAGATGCAGCCCCGTCTTGTTTTCCTCAGCGGAATCCTGGTTCTGGGTGTCGCCGACCTTGAGTACCTCAGCGGCAGCCACGCCTTCGGGGAAGGGGAGGTCCGAGCCCGTGACGAGTGCCCTGCGCAGCGGGATGGAGAAGGTCACGCCGAGGATGCCGCCGATGGCAACCACGCCGGCGGTGGTCCAGTAAGGGAAGCCCTGCCACCAGCCGACCATGATCAGGCCGGGGAGGACGAAGATGATCGCCGAAAGTGTGCCTGCCGCCGATGCGATGGTCTGCACGATGTTGTTTTCCTGGATGGTGTGATCCTGGAAATTGCGCAGAATAGCCATGGAGATCACGGCCGCGGGGATCGAGGTGGCGAACGTCAGGCCGACGCGCAGTCCGAGGTAGACGTTGGCTGCCGTGAAGACGAGCGTGATGATGCCGCCGAGGAGCACCGCACGGAAGGTGAACTCTTTGACGGGGGAACGGCGAGGCGCTGCAGAACCTGTGGTTACAGCAGCACTGCCGGTGCCTTGTGAGCTGGACATGGGGCGAACTTTCTGGTCAAAACTTTCATGTTCTGACGATGATCGTAGACCCCCAAAAGCCCTAGAGGTGAATCTCGATTTCCTTTGCCGTTTGCCGCAGCGCGTCCCCGAACTTCTCAGCAGGGGAGTCACCCATGCGGGCGACGGGCCCGGAGACGGATAGTGCAGCTACCATCGTGCCGGTCGAGTCGAAAATCGGGACGGAGGCGGAAGCCAGGCTGGCGTCGCGTTCTGCAACGGATTCGGAGATCTGGGTCTGACGTACGCGTTCCAGCTCCGCGGCGCTGTACGCGGCGGTGGGGAGCACCGCCTGCTGCAGCGAGATGGGCGCCCAGGCAACCAGGACGCGGGCGGCGGAGCCAGCGTTGAGCGTCATCCTGGTGTTGCGAGGTACCGTGTCGCGAAGTCCGGTGGCAGGTTCTGCGTTGGCGACGCAGAGCCGCTCGAAGCCGGAGAGCTGGTAGACCTGGACGGATTCCTTGGTCTGCTCCACGAGCTTCGGTAGGAGGTGCTCGGCTGCTTCCTCCAGTCGCGGGCTGGTGCGTGGGGCGAGCTCGGCGAGTGCGGGGCCGGCTGTCCACTGGCCGTCAGCCTGGCGTTCAATCAGCCGGTGCTTCTCCAGCGCCACGGAGATTCGGTGGGCGGTCGCTCGTGGCAGGCCGGTTTCCTCACAGACCTCCGAGAGGTTGTGCGGGCGGGCAGCGATGATGGAGAGGATGTAGACCGCGCGGTCGAGGACCTGGATGCCGCTGATCGCCGGGATGTCCGGTTTCTCGGCGGCGGACTGCGCGTGTCCGGGGTCGACCCCCAACTGGGGTGGCTGTGGTGCCGAGTTGGTGTTTCGCTCCGATGTATATCCCATGATTTGATACTATACATTCCATCAAGTGGAACTGGCGAACTTTTCGGATGACTCCCGAGGTTCGCAAGATTCTGGAAATGAGGAGAGCGTAGTGAACACCACAACTAATACCACCCGCGGCGCAACAGAAAAGCCGCTGACGCTCGCCGAGAAGGTCTGGCGCGACCACCTCGTCGCCAGTGGATCGGACGGCGACCCGGACCTGCTGTACATCGACCTCCACCTCGTCCACGAGGTCACCTCGCCGCAGGCCTTCGACGGGCTGCGCCAGGCAGGTCGGCCCGTCCGTCGTCCCGACCTGACCATCGCAACCGAGGACCACAACGTCCCCACGACCGGCGTCGTCGGTGGCAACCTGCTGGATATCGAAGATCAGACTTCTCGCCTGCAGGTCTCGACCCTGCGCAAGAATGCCGAGGAGTTCGGCATCCGCCTGCACTCCATGGGCGACATTGACCAGGGCATCGTCCACACCGTCGGCCCGCAGCTTGGCCTGACTCAGCCCGGCATGACGGTGGTGTGCGGTGACTCCCACACCTCCACCCACGGTGCCTTCGGCTCCATCGCCATGGGCATCGGCACCTCCGAGGTCGAGCACGTGCTGGCCACCCAGACCCTGCCGCTGAAGCCCTTCAAGACCATGGCCATCGAGGTCAGCGGCGAGCTGCAGCCGGGGGTCTCCGCCAAGGACCTGATCCTCGCCATCATCGCGAAGATCGGCACCGGCGGCGGCCAAGGTCACATCATTGAATACCGCGGCGAGGCCATCGAGAAGCTGTCGATGGAAGCCCGCATGACCATCTGCAACATGTCCATCGAGGCCGGTGCGCGGGCCGGCATGGTTGCTCCCGACCAGACCACCTTCGACTACCTCGAGGGTCGCCCGCACGCCCCGCAGGGCCAGGACTGGGAGGACGCCGTCGAGTATTGGAAGTCCCTGCGCACCGATGAGGGTGCGGAGTTCGACACGGTCGTCCACATCGACGGCTCCAGCCTCACCCCGTTCATCACCTGGGGAACCAACCCGGGCCAGGGCCTGCCGCTGGGCGCGACCGTGCCCGCACCGGAGGACTTCACCAACGACACCGACCGCGCCGCCGCCGAGAGCGCCCTGGAGTACATGGACCTGACCCCAGGCACCCCGCTGCGCGACATCCCGGTGGACGTGGTCTTCCTGGGATCCTGCACCAACGCCCGCATCGAGGACCTGCGCGCCGCCGCCGAGGTGCTGGACGGCCGGAAGGTTGCCGATAGCGTTCAGATGCTCGTCGTCCCGTCGTCCACGCGCGTGAAGCAGCAGGCAGAGCAGGAAGGCCTGGACAAGATCTTCCTCGCCGCGGGCGCTGAGTGGCGCACCGCAGGCTGCTCCATGTGCCTGGGCATGAACCCGGACCAGCTGACCCCCGGCCAGCGCTCCGCGTCGACCTCCAACCGCAACTTCGAGGGCCGCCAGGGCAAGGGTGGTCGCACCCACCTGGTCTCCCCGCAGGTCGCAGCGGCAACCGCCGTGCAGGGCACCTTCGCAAGCCCCGCCGACCTCTAAGCGAACACGTCACCCACAAGTTCACCCACGGAACCCACGAAGGAAGCCACACCATGGAAAAGTTCCACACCCACACCGGTGTCGCAGCGCCCCTGATGCGCTCCAACGTCGACACTGACCAGATCATCCCCGCCGTGTACCTGAAGCGCGTGACCCGCACCGGCTTCGAGGACGGCCTGTTCGCTGGCTGGCGTCAGAGCCCGGACTTCGTCCTGAACCAGGATGCGTTTAAGAACGCCTCCGTGCTGGTTGCGGGACCGGACTTCGGCACCGGCTCCTCCCGTGAGCACGCCGTTTGGGCGCTGATGGACTACGGTTTCCGCGTTGTCCTCTCCTCCCGCTTTGCGGATATTTTCAAGGGCAACTCCAGCAAGGCCGGGCTGCTGGCCGCTATCGTCGAGCAGTCCGATATCGAGCTGATGTGGAAGCTCATCGAGCAGAACCCCGGCATCGAGATGACAGTAAACCTCGAGGACCGCACCGCGACCCTGGGCAGCCATACCTTCAACATTGAGGTGGATGACTACACCCGCTGGCGCCTGATGGAAGGGCTGGATGACATCGGCCTGACCCTGCGCAAGGAAGAGCAGATCGCCGAGTTCGAGTCGCAGCGCCCGAGCTTCAAACCGAAGACGCTGCCAGCCCGCACCGCGGACTAAGTGGCAGCAAAGCTGAAAAGACCCCGCCCCGGTCGGCCACAGAGCCGATCGAGGGGCGGGGGCTCGCCGTGCAGGCGGTGGGCCACTGGCAGTGGGTGCCTACCGCCCGGCCAGCCGGATTACTTCACCGGCAACGCGCTAGCCAGGTAGTCCGCACCCAGCAGCTGATCATCCTTGAAGTGCAGCACCCACACGCTGCCCTTCTTCACGCGCACGTCCTCGACCTCGATACCGCTCTCGGAAAAGAGGTGCTCCAGCATTGCCGGAATCGCCGCACCCTGGGAGGACACGGCGGCGACCTTGCTCTGCTCAACCGTGGCCTTCAGCGCAGCAACAGCCGCCGGGACGTCCGCCACGACCTGATCGTCGGAGAAGGTCGAGGACACCGTCAGCGGAAGGTCGAAAGCCTGGGAGAGCGGGGAGACCGTGTCGAAGCAGCGGTCCGGGCGCGCCGAGAACACCGCCGATGGCCCATAAGCCCCCAGCTGGGAGACGAGCATCTCGGACTGGCGACGGCCACGCTTATCCAGAATGCGCTTGTCGTCATCACCGCTCCACGTCCGCCGTGGCAGCGCACGGGCGTGGCGCGTCAGCAGGACCCGACGGTTCGCCCCCAGGGCCAGCAGCTCCAAAGCGGCGTCCAAAACCTGCTGGTCGAGCGGGTAGGTCAGCGACTTGCGCGCCTTCTTCGGCGACAACCAACGCAGCTCGTCGACCTCGTCGTCCACATCATCGTTGCCCTCGAAGTAACCGTCCACGGCTTCCGCGGTCCAGTAATAAACCACTTTCGTGCGCTTGCGGACGGGGTAGTGGACGTAGCCCAGCAACCAGCCGAGCTCCACGCGGTAGCCGGTCTCCTCCAGGATCTCCCGGAACGCGGTGCCCGCGAGGTTCTCGCCCGGGTCGACCTTGCCCTTCGGCAGCGTCCAGTCGTCGTAGCGGGGGCGGTGCTCCACCGCGATCTCCAGCTCACCCTTCTCGTTGCGGCGCCACAGCACCGCGCCGGCAGCGAACGTCGGGCGCTCGAACTCCTCGGTGGGGTGGGAGCCGATGCGCGCCACGTGGCCGCGCCCATTGATGGACTTCGCCAGGGATGTGGATAGGTCGCCGTCGCCGTTGTTCGTTATCACGAGGAAAATCCTCCCGTCCGGGGACTAGAATTGGGAAGCTGACTTAACAACAGTGATCCTATACGAGGCCGTACAGGATCAGATACGTAGGCATTCGGGACGTAAAATTTAGGCGGTGTGCGCACGATGGTGCAGGTAGCAGTGATGGGGGCCGGTTCGTGGGGGACGACCGTGGCGAAGGTTTTCGCCGACTCCGGCAACCCCGTCACCCTGTGGGCTCGCCGAGATGAGGTCGCCGCCGACGTTAACGACAATCACCGCAATAGCGCCTACCTCGGGGACGTGGTCCTTCCCGAAGGTCTTTCGGCGACGACGGACCCCGCCACGGCACTTCACGGTGCGGAGATCGTGGTGCTCGGCGTCCCCTCCCAGACGCTGCGCGGCAACCTGAGCAGCTGGCGGGAGCACATCGAGCCGAATGCCACGATCATCAGCCTCGCCAAGGGCATCGAGTACGAGACCGGGATGCGGATGAGCCAGGTCATCGCGGACGTCGCCGGGGTCACCAGCGACCGGGTCGCCGTGCTCACCGGCCCGAACCTCGCTAAGGAAGTCGCCCAGGGACAACCCGCCGCCACCCTCATCGCCTGCGAGGACGACGACCGCGCCCGCTTCGTCCAAGCCGCCGTCGCCGCGCCGTATTTCCGCCCCTACACCAGCCAGGACGTCCTGGGGGCCGAGATTGCCGGCACCTCCAAGAACGTCATCGCGCTGGCCGCGGGCATCGCTGCGGGCTGCGGCTTCGGGGCAAATACCAATGCCACCGTCATCACCCGCGGGCTTGCCGAGACCACCAGGCTGGCCCTCCAGCTCGGCGCGGACGCGCGCACCATGGCCGGGCTCGCGGGCATGGGCGACCTGGTTGCCACGTGTACCTCGCCACTATCCCGCAACCGCAGCTTCGGCCAGCGCCTTGGCGAGGGTGCAGGCCTAGAAGCAGCTGCTGAGGCCACCAAGGGCCAGGTCGCCGAGGGCGTGGTCAGCTGCCGGTCCGTTCAGGCGCTGGCGCGCAAGGCCGGGGTGGACATGCCCATCACGGATGCGGTGGTGCAGGTCTGCTACGAGGACGCCAGCCCCAAGGACATCATCAACCAGCTGCTTGGCCGCACCCGCAAGCCTGAGTGATAGGGGCGCGCCGTCCCCGTGGTGGGCTACCGCGATTCGCTGGCTTAAGCGGGTAGGGTTAGCGCTGTGACTGCAGCTGAAAAACTCACCGTCGCCGTCGTTTACGGTGGCCAATCGACCGAGCACTCCGTGTCCTGCATCTCCGCGGGAGCGATCATCGACAACCTGGACCCAGAGCGGTTCACGGTCGTCCCCGTGGGCATCACGAGCGGGGGAGCCTGGGTGCAGGGAACCACGGATACCGCGCAGCTGCGCGCTTCCGGCCGCGAGCTGCCCACCGTCGCCGATCACGGCGAGCACATCCAGCCGATGCTCGGCGCCGCCGGTGAAGCAACCGAATTCCGTTTCGTCACCGGTGACCGCACCGGGGATGTCTTCGCCACCGCGGACGTCATTTTCCCCGTCCTCCACGGCACCAACGGCGAGGACGGCACCATCCAGGGCCTCTTCGACCTGCTGGGCGCCCGCTACGTCGGCAACGGGGTGCTGGCTTCCGCCGCGGGGATGGACAAGGAGTTCACCAAGAAGATCGCCCGCGAGGCCAACATCCCGACTGGCCCGGAGGTCGTCCTGCACGGCCGCACCGAGCTCACGAACGATGAGCGCGAGCTGCTCGGCCTGCCGGTCTTCGTCAAGCCCG
This sequence comes from Corynebacterium sp. HMSC22B11, assembly GCF_001815965.1. Classification (NCBI taxonomy): domain Bacteria; kingdom Bacillati; phylum Actinomycetota; class Actinomycetes; order Mycobacteriales; family Corynebacteriaceae; genus Corynebacterium; species Corynebacterium sp. HMSC22B11. Next base: position 8,555 of record NZ_KV823502.1, read on the forward strand.
CGCGGGGTGGTTCCTCCATCGGCATCTCGAAGGTGGACAGCTGGCAGGACCTGCCCGCAGCCATCGAAGAGGCCGCCTCCCACGACCCAAAGGTCATCATCGAGGCCATGATCACCGGCCCCGAGGTCGAATGTGGCGTGCTGGAGCGCGAGGACGGCACCCTGGTCGCATCCTCCCCAGCCATGCTGCAGGGCACCGATGCCGGCGAGGAGGGCTTTTACGGCTTCGACGCCAAGTACCTCGACGACACCGTCAGCGCCACCATTCCGGCACCTTTCGACGAGGCCACGACGCGCCGGGTGCAGCAGCTCGCGATCGAGACCTACCGGGCGCTGGGCTGCACCGGCCTAGCCCGCGTGGACTTCTTCGTCACCGATGCTGGCCCGATCCTCAATGAGATCAACACCATGCCTGGCTTCACCCCAATCAGCATGTACCCGCAGATGTTCCTGGCCGATGGTCTGAGCTACGCCGACCTGCTGACCACCCTGGTTGCTGGGGCTCGTCGGCACTAATGCGACGCCCAAGGCAACGGATAACGCCCGCCACGGTAACCGTGGCGGGCGTTGTCGTGTGAGTGGGGAAGCGGCCCCGGAATAGCCCGGGGTGGGTTCACCACGCGCCGGGAGGTCCCGTGCTAGGAGCGTTCGGCGCGCTTCGACATGCTCTCGGTGATCGCCTTCGTCACCGTGGGCAGAACATCGCCGCTGCTGAACTGCGGCATCGCGACGGCGACGACCTCCTCGTGGCCAATCGCGTACCAGTGACCGATCGTCGAACCCTGCGCGAGAGCAGGGGCGTCGAACCACGGGACGTCGTCGATCTGGGAGAGCCGCTCGCCGCGCTCATAGGACTCCGGGAAGGCAACGCCACACCGGACCACGACCGGCTCGTTGCCATCCTTCTCGGGCTGGTAGACGACCAGAGAATCTGCTGCGGCGCGCTTGGCCTGCTCGATGAGGTCCGAGAGCTTCGGATCCCGCAGCGCGTCCTCGCCGGCCACGGCCGTGGCATTGTTTTCCATCAGCTCGCCCAGCTCCTCGCTGCTCAGGCGGCGGAAGCCAGCAATCTCCGCGGGTAGGGCCTCCTTGAAGGAACGGCAGGTCTGCTTGTTGCGGTCCTTAGCCACCGGCTCGTCCGCCAGCGGCAGGGCAGCCGGGGTCACGGGGGACTCAGACGGTGCGACGTCGCCGAGAACAGGGGAGAGGTCCGCGACCGCGTCCTCGATGAGGTCGCCGTCCGCCTCAGACGTCACCGCAACCGTCGGCTCCCCGGACACCGTGTACCAGGTGGTCAGGGTGGAACCAGGGGTGGCGTCCTGGGCGATGAACCAGCTTGCCCCCTCAGCCGCGGACACCGGGCTGATGACGGTGTACTGGTCCGGCATCGTCACGCCGCAACGGACGGTCAGCTGGGTACCGTTGGTGTCTCGGTAAGCAACGGTGCCGTCTGGAACCGGATCCAGAATGCCCACCTTCCGGAACTTACCGACCTTCTCCGGGGCCTTCTCCACCAGCTGGGAGCACTCCGCAGCCAACGCATCCGGCGCATCAACGGCGCCGACCGAGACGTCCGAATACTTCTGCCGATCCGAAAGAATCTTGGCTCCCCCCAACACCGCGACGGTGAAGACGAGAGCTAGGATCAGACTGATCGTGACCAGTGAACGGGGAGCCCCTGCTCCACGGCTCCGGGCGTCAGGTCCTGTAGTTGGGTCCTGCGAGGCGGCCGGGGATGCGCCCCGTGGATTACGCTGTGTGCTCATAGGCACTCATCTTATAAGGAGGCGGGCGGATGTCCCGATACACCGGGCCCACGGTGCGCGAGGTGGGGGAGGCAGCTACCATCCAGGCGATTCGGCGCGCGGCACCCAGCGAGCTCAATGGCGACGACGCGGCGATCCTGCGGCCCACCGCGCCGAACTCGCGCCACGTGAGTTGCACCGACATCCTCGTCCTCGGGCGCCACTTCCGGCCCGAATACTCCACGGCCTACGAGGTCGGCGTGAAAGCCATCACCCAAAATTTCGCCGACATCCAGGCCATGGGGGCCAGGCCCACCGCAGCGCTGCTCGGACTCGCGATCCCGGGCGAGACCCCGCTGAGCTGGGTCAGCGAACTCGCCGAGGGAATTGAGGCCACCGCCGAACCCTGGGCCGCCGAACTGGTGGGCGGGGACATCGTGCAGGGCAAGGAACTCCTCATCTCCATCACCGCACTGGGCGAGCTCACCGGCCCCGCACCCGCCCTGCGGGTCAACCGCGCCGCGCCGGGGCAGCAGGTCATCGTGCACGGCAAGCTCGGGCACTCCGCGGCGGGGCTGGACATCCTCCGCCACTACGGCAGCCGGGCCGCGATCCCGGACGACGAGATACTGCAGGAGCTGGCCACCTGGCACTGCGCACCCACCCTGGTGGCGGGGCAGGGGACCGTCGCCCGGGCAGCCGGGGTCGCCAGCATGACTGATAACTCCGACGGGCTGATCTCCGACCTCAACCACATCGCGACGTCCTCCGGGGTCAGCATCGACATCGAAGAAGACAGCATTGCCCCCGACGAGATGCTTCAGCACGCGGCAGGCGTCCTGAAGGCGGACCCGTGGAAGTGGGTCTTAAGTGGCGGGGAGGACCACAGCCTGCTGGCCACCACCGCAGCCCGCATCCCCACCGGCTTCCGGCGCATCGGAAGCACGGGCTCGCAAACCGGTTCGGGACCGAAGGTCACCATCGATCGCGCCACCCCGGCCTACACCGCGGGCTGGTCCTCGCTCTAAGCCACTCACGACACCCGCTAGGAGGCCCACCATGATCTACGTGCACCCCAATTGGCAGCTGCCCGGGCTGGCGGAAACCCTGCACAAGGCGCAGGCCGCCCACGCGCCGGGCCAGCAGGTCCTCCCACCGGAGGAATACATCCTGCGGGCCTTCGAAGTCGACCCGGCTGAGGTGAAGTGCCTCATCGTGGGGCAGGACCCATATCCCACCCCTGGGCACGCGGTGGGGCTCGCATTCTCCTCTGAAGGCGCGCAGATCCCGAAGTCCCTGCAGAATATCTTCACGGAATACAGCGAGGACCTGGGCCTGCCCCGGCCCACCACCGCGGATTTAAGCCCCTGGCTGGACGAGGGGGTGCTGCTGCTCAACCGGGTGCTCACGGTGCTCGCGGGACAGGCGAATAGCCACCGGGGCCTGGGTTGGGAGGCCATCACCGAGGCCGCGGTCCGCCAGGTCGCAGCCAACGAGCACTTCTGCGCGATTCTCTGGGGCAAACAGGCCCAGCAACTGGCGGGCATCATCGGGCCCGAGCGCTGCATCATGTCCCCGCACCCATCACCGCTGTCTGCCTACCGCGGATTCTTCGGCTCCCGACCCTTCAGCCGTGCCAATGAAATCCTGCGGGCCCAGGGTGCCGATCCCGTGGATTGGAGCCTCGACCGTTAAGCTGGCAGGCATGTCCGAAACGATTTCCGCGCTTGCCGTCACCAATTGGGTGAACCGGGCAGCGATGCTGCTCGAGGAGTCTCAGGCGGAAATCAACCGCATCAACGTGTTCCCCATCGCGGACTCCGACACCGGGTCGAACATGGCCCACACCGTCCGCGCCGCTTGCGAGGAACTCCAGTCGGCGGTCGACGAGGGCACGCTGCCGGAGCCGGAGGACGCCACCGACGCGAACCTCCCAACCATCACCGCGCTGCTGGCCACGGGCGCGGTCAAGGGAGCGCGCGGGAATTCAGGGATGGTGCTGAGCCAGGTATTCCGTGCCCTCGCGGATGCGTCCGCCCAGGGGCCGATCGATGCCGCCGCGCTGGTTCGGATGCTCCGGGACGCCGTGGGCTTTGCCGAGTCCACCATCGCCGCCCCCGTGGAGGGCACGATTCTCACCGTCCTGCGCCAGGCAGCTAACGGTGCGAGCACAGCCCATGAGGCGGGCGAGGGGATGAGCGCGATCGTCGACGCTTCGCTCGATGCCGCCCGCGAGGCGCTATTCGATACCCCCAACCAGCTCGAGGTGCTCGCCGAGGCCGGGGTCTACGATGCCGGCGGGGCAGGGTTCATTCTCATGCTCGAAGCGCTGAAGGACGTCCTGACTGGGAAGTCCGAGGGGACAGCGGTGACAGGCTCCAGCACACGGGAGCACGAGGCACCCGGGGGCGATAGCGCATCTGGTACGCACGCCGAATCCCACGGTGTTCCCGCCGAACTGGAGTTGCTCTTCTTTTTCCACGGCGACGTCGACCCGCTGCGCGAGGTACTCGCCACCCATGGCGACTCAATCGTTATCGCCCCAGTGTCCGAGGAGCAGGCGAAGGTGCACGTCCACACGCTGGAAGCCGGTGCCTTGCTCGAAAAGGCATTCGGCCTGGGGCAGGTGACCGAGTTACGCATCGAGGTGCTGCCCAGCCAGCCCGGGAGGCTCGCAACCGCGACGCGCCGGGCGTCCCGGCCCATCATCGCCCTGGTGCCCGGCCACAACGAGGGCGAGAAAGGTGCTGTGGGCGATTCCGGTGAGGGCGATGAGCAAGATATTTTCGCGGCCGTGGGAGCCGTCAGCCTCGACCCGGTAGCCAGCGAAGAACAGACCCGCACCGCACTGGAGCAGCTGCCCGACGGTGATATCGCCGTGCTCACCAATGGGGCAGACCCCGCCGCCATCCTGGAGGTAGCCCAGCGGGAGGGCAGTGACCGCCAGCTCAACATCATCGACACCGACTCGCTGGTCGGGGGCCTGGCCGCGCTCGCGGTGTTCGATCCGACGAACGATTGGGAGGACAACACGGCGGACATGCTGGACGCCAGTGTGTCCCAGCGTTGGTGGCAGGGCCCGCCTGAGCAGCTGCCGCAGACCGTGGCTGACCTGTTGGCCGATGGTGGGGAACTCGTCACCTTCATCACCTCCGATCCCGCTGTGGCTACGGCCGTGGAGGCCTTCGTGCAGCGCGCTCGCGAGCAGCACCCCAGCGTGGAATTCCACGAGCATCGCGCTCGGGGCTTGGGCGCTGCGGTTCAGGTGGGTGTCGAGTAGATGCTCGGCTGGCAGGACACCCGCCCGCTCACCACGGCGACCACCCCCGACCGGGCGAAAAACCTGGCGGATAAGCCTGGCCTGAAGACCCTTCAGGATGTGCTGCTGACTTTCCCAACCCGCTACGCCAGGCTGGGAACGTCGGACCAGCTGGACATGCTCGTGCCCGGCGAGATGTACACCTGCGTGGCGCAGATCCTGGGGGTCGAGCAGAAAGAGAACTTCTCGGGCCGCGGGCCCCGCACCTTCATCCGCTTCCGCTTCACCGATGGCAGCGTGCAGATGGAGTCCGCGCTCTTCGGTAACCCCAAGATGCACCTGGGGGTACTCCAGCCCGGCGCGATCCTGCTGCTGCACGGCAAGCTGGATACATTCCGCAACCAGTGGCAGCTGAAGAATCCGAGTTATGTGACGATCGACCCGGGCCCCAGCGCGCGCTTCGGGGCTTATGGCTCGCTGAAGACGATCGTCACTATCGCGGGAAGCCAGGAGGCGGCGGAGGAGCTGCTGCGCATGCCTTACCTGCCTGGTTATCCGCGCAAGCGGGGTACTTCGACCGCGGAGCTGATCGGGGTGGTGGACCAGGTACTCCGCGGGCCGCTCGCGCCGGCACCAGGGGGCGAGACGATCCCGGAGATGCTCCCGGACCCCACCGCGGTAACGACGAGCGCGGACGGTACCGGTGGGGAGGTTGCCGCCGGTTCGGTGCCCGCGTGGCCGACCGGTGCCGACGGCGCCCCGCTGATCCGTTTCGACGCCGCCCTGCGCGGCATTCACCAGCCGCCGGAGGAGGGGCCGGGCGCGGCGATCGAGCGGTTGAAGTTCAATGAGGCCCTCGAGTTGCAACTCATCATGGCGCTGCGGGCGGCGGACTCCACGCGGCGCACCTCGCCGCGGGTGGATGCGCTGCATTCCGAGCTGCTAGCCTCCTTCATCCACAGCCTGCCCTACCGGCTGAGCGAGGGGCAGACGAGCGCGTGGGACCGGGTCGCCGAAGCGCTCGATTCCACGGTGCCGGCGAACCTCATGCTGCAAGGAGACGTCGGTAGCGGCAAGACCCTGATCGCCGCACTGGCGATGGTGGCGGCCGCGGACGCCGGCCTGCAGTGCGCCTTCATTGCCCCGACGGAGGTGCTGGCGGTGCAGCACGCGCAGACCCTGACCCGCCTGGTCGAGGGGCTACCGATCACCATTACGGTGCTCACCGGCAGCCAGAGTTCCGAGGTGCGTCGCCGATCGCTGCTGGACATCGTCAGCGGCCAGGCCCACATCGTGGTGGGCACGCACGCGCTGATCCAGGATTCAGTGGAGTTCTTCAACCTGGGTCTCGTGGTCGTCGACGAACAGCACCGCTTCGGCGTGCGGCAGCGCGATTATCTGAAGAACAAGTCCGCGGCAGGCAAGACTCCGCACATGCTGGTCATGACGGCCACGCCGATTCCCCGCAGCGTTGCGATGACGATGTTCGGTGATCTCGAACCCATCGTCCTGCCTGGGCTGCCGAGTGGACGAGGTGAGGTGCGCACCGCCGTCGTCCAGGCCGGTCGCCGCGCGTGGGTGGATCGCATGTGGCAGCGAATTTCCGAGGACGTCGCCGCCGGTCACCAGGCTTTCGTCGTGGTGCCGCGCATCGAGGGCGAGGATGGGGTTCTGGCCTGGGCGGAGAAGCTGGCATCGGGCCCGTTGGCGCACTGCACGGTGGATGTACTGCACGGCAAGATGGCTCCCGAAGGGAAGGCCGCCGCGATGGCGGATTTCGCGGAGGGACGCACGGATGTGCTGGTTGCCACCACGGTCATCGAGGTCGGGGTGGACGTCCCGAACGCGACGGTGATGGTGCTCATCGATGCCGAGAACTTCGGTGTTTCCCAGCTGCACCAGTTGCGTGGCCGCATCGGCCGAGGCTCAGCCGATGGCTGGTGCATGTTGCACACCACCACGCTGCCGGGTTCTGCCAGCTATGACAGACTTGAGGCGGTTGCGGCGACGACCGACGGCTTCGCGCTGGCTGAGCTGGACCTCGAGCAGCGAACCGAGGGAGATATCCTCGGCGATGACCAGTCCGGGGCCGGTTCCCGCCGAGCGAGCCTGCTGAACCTCGCCAGCGATGGTGAGATCATCATGCGGGCCAAGGATTACGCCCGGGAATTGGTGGCTAAGCAGGAAGAACTAGCCCGGAGGCTCGTCGCGGACATTGAGTTGGAAGACCAGGCGTATATCCAGCGCGGCTAGCCCACAGGGCCATACAGCGCGGTCAGTGGGTAGGTGCCAGGTGTGTAGAGGAACAAGGAGAGCCAAGGACTAATGAGCCGCATCATTGCCGGGCAGGCGGGAGGCCGCAGCATCAAGATCCCCAAGCAGGTCACCCGGCCGACCTCCGACCGGGCCCGCGAAGGGCTGTTCTCCTCCCTGGAGGCCCGCTTCGGGCTAGCCGGGGAGGTTGTCCTCGACCTTTATGCCGGCTCCGGGGCATTGGGACTCGAGGCCGCCTCCCGGGGCGCGGCGGATGTCACGCTCGTCGAGGCGCTCGACGGGGCGGTAAGCACCATCAAACGGAATATCGCGACGGTGGGGCATCCGAACACCCACGTGGTTCACACCAAAGCCATGACCTTCCTGGCGACCGCGCCGAAGCAGTACTACACGATGGTGCTTGCCGACCCACCTTATGAACTGGCCGACGACGCGGTGGCGGACATGCTGGCAGCCCTGATCCCGGCGCTGGCGCAGGACGCCGTTGTCGTCGTCGAAAGAAACAGCAAGAGCCCGGAGACCGCATGGCCTGAAGGATTCGAGCCGACGGGGCAGAAGGTGAAGAAGCGCACCTTTGGCATCGCGCGCTTCGATATGGCGATCTGGCGGGGCTGAAGCAATTTGCATAAAAGGGGAGGGGAGCACCGGGTGCCTGGGGAGGGGGCCGACGCTACACTAAGACACCATGCGAGTAGTCTGCCCAGGATCTTTTGACCCGGTGACGAACGGTCACCTCGACATCTTCACGCGCGCTGCGGCCCAGTGGGATGAGGTCATCGTGTTGGTGACCTATAACCCCAACAAGAACGGGCTGTTCAATGAGCAGGAGCGGGTGGCGCTCATCGAGGCAGCCATCGCAGACCTGCCGGAGGAGCGGCGTCCGAAGAACATTCGGATCGACACGTGGGACCGCCTGCTGGTGGACTACCTCACCGAGAACAACATCTCCGCGCTGGTCAAGGGCCTGCGCAGCTCCCTGGACTACGAGTACGAGCTGCCGATGGCTCAGATGAACCAGCGACTCTCGGGGGCGGATACCTACTTCCTGCTCACGAGCCCGGAGTACGGTTACGTGTCCTCCACCCTGTGTAAGGAAGTTGCGAAGTACGGCGGGGACGTTTCGGGGCTGCTGCCGGAGCCCGTGGCTGAGGCTGTGAAGGCGAAGTTCGCCGAGTCCTAAAGCTCCGTGACCACCGGCCTCAGCGAAAGAAAAAATTGTTAATTCCTGTGACCGGTGTGTTTCTCCGCGAGTGATGTCCTGGAACATGGAATAGTGGTGAGCATGTACAAAACCTTCCAAGGCATGGACGATCTCCAGCACATGGTGGAGCAGGCTTATAGCGTGCCCATGACATCCAATTGCATGGTGCCGCGCCGCGAGGTGCTCGACATCCTCGACGAGATGCGTAACGCCATTCCCATCGAGATGGACGACGCCCAGGACGTCCTCGACCACCGCGACAAGATCCTCCACGACGCTGAGGATCGCGCCGACGGCATGGTCGCCGACGCTGAAGCCGAGCGCGACCGGATTCTTGAGGAGGCACACGCCCGCGCGGAGGCGATGGTGCGCGACGCCGAAGAGCGTGCCACCACCACGGTCGCCCAGGCTGAGGACGAAGCTGACCGCCTGGTTACCGAGGCCCGCAACGAATACGACCACGTCACCTCCCGCGCCGCCGCGGAATCCGACCGCCTCATCAAGGCCGGCAACGATTCCTACCAGCGCTCCGTGGACGAGGGCATCGCCGAGCAGCAGCGCCTTGTCTCCGAATCCGAGGTTGTCCGCAACGCCGAGGCGGAGTCCCAGCGCATCGTGCAATCCGCCCACGCGGACTCCGACCGCCTGCGCAACGAGTGCGACCGCTACGTGGATTCCACCCTCGCGGAGTTCGAGGAATCCCTCTCGGCAACCCTGCGCAGCGTGGGCCGCGACCGCGCCGCACTGCGCAAGGGGGCTGGCGTCTCCGGACTGCGCAGCGACTCCAACTACGGGGACCACAGCTACGAGGGCTAAACCTCGGGCTCAACGCGCGGGACGAAGCGAACAGGGCGTCGTCCCAAATGGCGGCGGGGAGGCTAAAGCGGGTACAAAAGGGGTATGAGCAACCCCTTCATCCTCGATGTTCAGGACATTCTCGGCCAGCAAGGTGGCCCGGAGCACGTTCACACCACCGGTGAAACCCCGCACAACCTCGGCGGGGAAATGTTCGGAATCGCCCCCGGCACCAGCGTTGATATCGACTTGATCCTCACCAACCTGGGCGAGGCCATCATGGCCCAGGGGACTGTTAGTGGCCAGGCCAGCGTCGAATGTGGCCGCTGCCTCCGCCACTTCACAACGGACCTCAGCATCAAGGTCGACCAGGTCTTCGGCACCTCGGCGGACTTCATCACCACCGAGGACGAGGACTCCGACGAGGAGGCCGAGGAGCTGCCACCGCTCGTTGAGGATGACCGCATCGACCTGACGCAGACCGTGCTCAACGAGGCCGGGCTCAACGCCCCGTTCAACCCCGTCTGCGCTGATTACGGGCTCGAGTGCGAGACCAACGTCCCAGAGCCGGACGGCATTTCCGAGGAAGAAGCGGAAGAGGAGAAGGTCGACCCGCGCTGGGCCGGCCTGTCCGCAATCAAGTTCCGCCTGGCCGGGGGTGACGATGGCTCGCAAGCGTAGGCTCACCGGCGAGACAGCACTTCGCGCCGCATACTCCAAGCACGACCACGCCCCGCTGCTTCAGGCCTGGGGGATTGACCTTTCCGATGAGATGTTGCGGCTGGCGCTCACGCACCGTTCCTTCGCGCACGAGAACGACAACGTGCCGAATAACGAGCGTCTCGAGTTCCTCGGCGACGCCGTGCTCGGGCTCTCGGTCGCCGAGCAGCTGTACACGCAGTTCCCGCAGCGCAGCGAGTCCGATATCTCCAAGATGCGCGCGGGTGTGGTGAACATGTATGCGCTCGCGGGGCTGGCCCGCAGCCTCGGGCTGGGGGAATATATCCTGCTCGGCCGCGGCGAGATGAAGACCGACGGGCAGGATAAGGACTCGATCCTCGCGGACACCGTCGAGGCAATTCTCGGCGCGATCTACCTGGAGCACGGCTTCGCTGTTGCGAAGGCGACCGTGTTGCGGCTGTTTAAGTCCATGATCGACAAGGCCCCGACCGTGGGGCTCACCATGGACTGGAAGACCACCGTGCAGGAGCGTCTGCGCGAACACGATCTGCCGATGCCGGAATACGAGGTCACCTCCTCCGGGCCGGAGCACGACAAGGTCTTCTTCGCCACGCTCCTGCTGGACGGCAAGGAGCGCACTCGCGGCCAGGGGCGTACGAAGAAGGAAGCGGAGCACCAGGCGGCCCGCGCCATGGTGGAGGAACTGGGCAACCGTGCCTGAGCTGCCTGAGGTGGAGGTCGTCCGCCGCGGGTTGGAAGAGCACCTCCGCGGTGGTGTTATTCACGACGTCGACGTCCGTCACCCCCGCGCGGTTCGCGCCCAGCCCGGCGGGGCAGCGGAACTCGTCGCGCTGTTGGACGGCGCCCGCATCCAGACCATCGAGCGCCGGGGCAAGTACATGTGGCTCGTGCTGGATAGTGGCCACGCGCTGTTCGTCCACCTCGGGATGAGCGGGCAGATGCTGATCCACGAAGCTGCCGATCAGGCTGCCGTGCCTAATACGCATGTCCGGATTCGCGCGCGCGTCGACGTGGGGGTCAAGGAGCTGGTGCTGAGTTTCGTGGACCAGCGCACCTTTGGCCAGTGGCAGGTCACACCCGTCGTGACAGACCCGCACGGGGGCTTTACGGGGGTGCCGGTTCCGGTCGCGCACATCGCCCCTGACCCCTTCGAGGCGGTCTTTGACCCGGTGGTCGTGGCGCGGCGCCTCCGGGCGAAGAAGACCGACGTGAAGCGCGCACTCCTGGACCAAACGCTGGTCTCCGGCATCGGAAACATTTACGCCGACGAGGCGCTGTGGGCAGCAGGCGTTGCTCCCGGCCGACGTACCCGGGGTATGCGCCAGCGCGATGCCGTGGCTGTATTGGAACAAGCCGAGGCGGTGATGCGCCGGGCGCTCGCCCAGGGCGGGACCAGCTTCGACTCTCTCTACGTCAACGTCAACGGCGCGAGCGGTTATTTTTCCCGCTCGCTCAACGCCTACGGCAGGACTGGGAAGCCGTGCCCCCGCTGCGGGGAACCGATCGTTCGGGTGCAGTGGACGAACCGCTCCTCGCACTTCTGCCCGCAGTGCCAGTCCAGCTAGCGTTCAGAACGGGGCTGGGTAGCGGGCAGGCTATTCCAAGAATTGGTGGCGGAGCTCTACAATGCCCCTATGGAAAAACTCACTGAGCTCGTTGATGGCTCGATCAACGGTGTCATCTGGAACATCATCCCGTGGCTGTTGATCGGCGCGGGCATCTACTTCGGCTTGCGTACCCTTTTCGTCCAGGTCCGCCTGCTGCCCGCGATGTTGAAAGCCGTCGCGGAGAAGCCGCCGGTCGCTCGCGACGAGCAGGGCAACGAGATCAAGGATGGCGAGCGCGTCGGCATCTCGGCCTTCAAGGCCTTCACGATTTCCGCCGCCTCCCGTGTGGGGACCGGCAACATCGCCGGCGTGGCGCTGGCGATCTCCATCGGTGGGCCGGGCGCGGTCTTCTGGATGTGGATGATCGCCATCGTCGGTGGCGCCACCGCCTTCGTGGAATCCACCCTGGCTCAGCTGTGGAAGTCCCGCGACGCCGACGGCCATTATCACGGTGGCCCGGCCTTCTACATGACCCGCGGCCTAGGCTGGAAGCCGCTCGCCGTCATCTTCGCCGTAGCGCTGTCCTTCACCTACGGCTTCGTCTACAACGCGATTCAGACGAATTCCATCGTCGACGCGGTGGGTGTGTCCTTCAATAGCGAGTCCATGACCCTCAAGCTGATCGTCGCGGTCGTCGTCGCCTCCCTGACCGCGCTCGTCATCTTCGGTGGTGTCACCCGCATCGCCAGCGTGACGCAGATCGTCGTGCCCCTGATGGCCGTGGCCTACATCATCGTGGGCCTCATCGTCGTGCTCATGAACCTCGGCGAGGTGCCCGGCATGATCGGGCTCATCGTCGGCCACGCCCTCGGTATTAAGCAGGTCGCGGGCGCGGGCATCGGCATGGCCTTCGGCATCGGCATGCGTCGCGGACTGTTCTCCAACGAGGCAGGCCAGGGCTCCGCGCCGAACGCCGCCGCGACCGCGACCGTCTCCCACCCGGTTAAGCAGGGTCTCGTCCAGACCCTCGGTGTGTATTTCGATACCCTCGTTGTCTGTACCATCACGGCTTTTGTGGTGCTGCTGGGTCCTGCCGTGGCCTACGGCCGCGACGACATTCAGGGCGTGTCCCTGACTCAGGCCGCGCTCGCCGACTCGGTTGGCGCGTGGGGTGCGCACTTCATTACCTTCATCCTCTTCTTCCTGGCCTTCTCCTCGGTCATCGGCAATGTCTACCTGGCCCAGGCCAATATCGAGTACCTCTCCGAGTCGAAGAAGGTTATGACGATCTTCCGTCTCGGTGTGATCGCTTTCGTCTTCTTCGGAGCCTTCGGCTCCCTGCCGCTGGTGTGGGCGCTGGGCGACACGATGGCCGGCACCATGGCGATCATCAACATCATCGCGATCGTCCCGCTGGGTGGCATCGTCTTCAAGCTGCTGAAGAACTTCAACGATCAGCGCAAGCAGGGTCTGGACCCGGTCTTCCACCGGGATATGCTGCCTGAGGCGAAGAACGTCGAGGTCTGGGACGGTTCCGACTCGGCGACCCGCCGCGGTTGGCTCCAGCGCCGCTCCCTGCGCGAGTTCACCTAAAAGCGACGAGAAGACTGCGCCCGGAATACCGCGAGCTAAGGAGAAACGGAAGTGACTGAGCAACCACAGGTCCGCCTCACCGCCTGGTGCCACGGCCACGTCCAGGGCGTCGGCTTTCGCTGGTGGGTCGCCGGCCAGGCCAAGGCCCTGGGGCTGGCAGGCTCGGCTACCAACTACCCGGACGGGCGGGTGCTCGTTGTCGCGGAGGGGGCGCGACACCTGGCCGAAGAATTGCTCGACCGGCTCCAACCCGGCGCGTTGACGAACCCGCAGCGCCCGGGTCAGGTCACCACGGTCGTCGAGCTGTGGGGCGAGCCCAAGGGTGCGGTCGGCTTCGAGCGTCGCTAACGCGCGAGCCTGTGCTTAGAGCTTGTCCGCACGCAACGATAAGATAACCGCATGCACCTCAAGTCGTTGACCCTCAAAGGATTCAAGTCCTTTGCGTCTTCGACGACCCTGAAACTCGAGCCGGGAATCTGCGCGGTCGTCGGCCCCAACGGCTCGGGTAAGTCCAATGTCGTCGATGCCCTGGCATGGGTGATGGGGGAGCAGGGGGCGAAGACCCTGCGCGGCGGCAAGATGGAGGACGTCATCTTCGCCGGTGCCGGTGACCGCAAACCGCTGGGGCGCGCGGAGGTCACCCTCGTTATCGATAACTCCGACGGCAAGCTGCCGATCGAGTACTCCGAGGTCGCGGTCACCCGCCGCATGTTCCGCGACGGGGCCAGCGAATACGAGATCAACGGGGCCAAAGCCCGGCTCATGGATATTCAGGAGCTGCTCAGCGACTCGGGTATCGGCCGCGAGATGCACGTCATCGTCGGTCAGGGGAGGCTCTCCCAAATCTTAGAGTCCAAGCCCGAGGAGCGCCGCGCCTTCATCGAGGAAGCCGCGGGCGTGCTGAAGCACCGCCGACGCAAGGAGAAGGCGCAGCGCAAGCTGGTCGGCATGCAGGCCAACCTGGATCGCCTCCAGGACCTCACCGATGAACTGCACCGCCAGCTGGGGCCGCTGGCCCGGCAGGCCGACGCCGCGCAGCGTGCTTCCACCGTGCAGGCCACCATCCGGGACCGTCGCACCGTCCTGGCGGCCCACCACGTCCGCACTCTGTCGGAGAACCTCCACGAGGCCAACGCCGAGGCCGAGCGACTCATCGAGGAGCGCGAATACCTCACCGAGCAGCTTGAGGAGCACTCCGGTGAACTCGCAGAGGTGGAGGAAGAGCTGCGGACCGCGCTGGAGGACGCGGAGTCTGCCCGCACCCTCTGGTACCGGCTTTCGGCGGTCGCGGAGAAGAACTCCGCCTCCCTGCGCATCGCGGCTGACCGCGCTCAGGCCAGCGAAGAGACCGCCTGGCTGGGACCCGACCCCGCTCATCTGTTGGAGCGCGCCGAGCGGGCAGATGCCGAACAGGAGGAGCTCGACGAGGCCGTCGAGATTGCCCAGGAGAAACTCGAGGGCATCAGGGAGACCGTCGCCGAGGCTCAGGACGCTGCCCGGCAGGCAGAAAACGAGCACCTCGCCCAGGTCCGGGCCATCGCGGACCGGCGTGAGGGCGTGGTGCGGTTGCTCTCCCGCCAGGAAGCAGCCAGCGAGCGGTTGGCTAACGCACAAGCCGAGGTGGAGCGCAGCGAGGAAGCTGTGGGCGAGCACACCGAGGAGCTAGAAAACCTCAGTGAGGAACTCGCGGAAGCCGCCGACGCGCTGGCGGATATCGAAGGTGGGGGCGAGGAACTCCGCGCAACCGCAGAGCAGCTCGCCCGCGAGGTGCAGACCGTCGAGCAGCGTGCAGAGGAGCTACGCAACCAGGAACGCGCGCTGGAGCGAGAAATCGCTGGCTTGGAGGCCACCATCACCGGCTGGCAGGAGCGGCTGCGCCCCACCGATGGTGCTGCCCGAGCGACTACCGCCGCCGAGGAGCAGGGGCATGCGGTGAGTACCCTGGCGGAGAACCTCACGGTCAGCGGCGACTGGTCCGCCGCAGTCGCCGCCGTGTTGGGCGCCATCGCGCCCACCGGGGTCGTGACAGCATCAGACGACGCCGTGCTCAGCGCGCTCGAGGGCAGCGACGAAGGCCGCGCCCTCGTCATCGAATCCGGCTCCGAAACCAAGGAGACGGCCGGCTGGCGTCTCGATGTGACCCTGCCCGCGGGGCAGTGGCTGCTGGACGTCATCGAGCCCAGCCATAAGGTCGCCGCCGCGCTGAACGCGATGCTCGTCGACGTGGTCGCCGTGGCAGACGCCGCTGAGGCTCGCCGCGTCGTGGCCGCCGACACCAGGCTGCGGGCAGTGACCAAAGCCGGCAGCCTCTTCGGCCCCGGTTGGTTCGCGGCCGGCCGCGGGGGAGCCACCCCAGCGGTGGAGCTTGCTGCGAAGATTGACCAGGCCACCGCGGACGTCGCCGAAAAGAAGGAACAGCTCGCCGACCTGAAAGCGAGCCTCGACGCCGCGCTGGAAACCACCGCGGAGCGCCGCGCCGCTGCCAGCAGCGCCAAGGCCGCCGTCCAGGAACAACGGGCACGCGTCCAGGCGGCCCAGCATCGCTTCAAGGCGGCGGAGAACGCGGAGGAATCGGCGCGCCGCAGCCTGGAGCGCGCTACCGTCCAACGCAACCAGGCCGAGGAGCGGGCGCGGCAGGCTGATGAGGAGCTCGCCGAGGTGCGGGATCGCCTCTCGCGCGTGCAGGAGCCGGAAGAACAAGAGGAGCCTTCCACCGCGCAGCGTGACCGCACGGCTCAAGAGCTCACGCAGGCGAAAGCCATGGAGATGGACGCGCGTCTGCAGCTGCGCACCGCGGAGGAACGCGCCGCCGCCACCCGCGGCAAGGCGGAAAACCTGCGCCGCCAGGCCCGCCAGGAGGAGGCTTCGCGCAAACAGCACGAGATCGCGCGGGCCCGCCGCGAAGCTAAGCGTCAGGCCGCGCTCATCGTGCAGGAACAGGCCGAACGGGTCGGCCAGCGCATTGCTGATGCGCTCCATCGTGCCCAGGAGTCCCGCACCCTGACCGAGCAGGCACACCGCCAATGGCAGGAACGCATGCGTCAGCAAAAGGCTGAGGTCAATAAGTACAACAGCCAGCTCGGGGCGGTCACCCAGCGGGCGCACGAGGCGGAGCTGAAGCGCAACCAGGCACAGCTCAAACTCGAGCAGGCCGCGGAATCCGCGATGGAGCAGCTCACCATGACTCCCGAGCAGCTGCTGGCCGTCGAACTTCCGGAGGATTTCGACCAGGCCACAGCGCGTAAGGAGCTCAAGCAGGCGGAGAAGGATCTCAACTCCCTCGGCAAGGTCAACCCCTTGGCTCTGGAGGAGTACAAGGCGCTGGAGGAGCGCTATTCCTTCCTTGCCAGCCAGCTCGACGACGTTCAACGAGCCCGCGAGGACCTCAACGGGGTCATCAAGGACGTGGACAACACCATCCTCACCCTCTTCGTGGACGCTTGGCACGACGTGGAGGAGCAGTTCCCCAGGGTCTTCGAGACCCTCTTCCCGGGCGGATCCGGCCGACTGGTGCTGACCGACCCGGAGGACATGCTCACCACCGGCATCGAGGTGGAGGCCCGCCCGCCGGGCAAGAAGGTCAAGCGGCTGAGCTTGCTCTCCGGCGGTGAGAAGTCGCTGACCGCGCTGGCCCTACTCGTCGCCATCTTCCGTGCGCGACCTAGCCCCTTCTACGTCATGGACGAGGTCGAGGCCGCTTTGGACGACGTCAATCTGCGTCGCCTGATCGCGCTGTTCGAGGAGCTGCGGAAGGACTCCCAGCTGATCGTGATCACGCACCAGAAACCGACGATGGATGTGGCCAATGTCCTTTATGGCGTGACCATGCGCGGGGACGGCGTGACGCGCGTTATTTCGCAGCGCATGAAGCCATTGGAAGCCGGTTAGCCCAGGCCAGCCCGCACACAGGGGGAGCGGGCCGGGGCGCGCGGAATCGCCGCGGGGCCAAAGGCTAGGATTGGCGGACGTGACTACCAGCCCGATTGCAGACCTGAATGACACGCTCCTTGCCTGGGCCTCCAGCGCCGAGGCGGAACTCGCGACGAAGCTCAAGGACGTCCAGCTTTTTGTGGAGTTGGACATCACTGGTGATGAACTCGAGCGGCTCACCCGCTTCTATGGCACCTTTCTAGGCCGCCAGATCGCTGCCGGCGCGGACGATGCCGCGCTGTTGCAGACCTGCCCGGCGCTGACCGCCGCGGTGCTGATCTCGCGCGCCGCGAAGCTCAACGAGGTTCCCCAGGTGGCCGCCGAGTTCTGGGCCGGGCTCAGCCTGGAGGCCACCGAGGACCGGGTGGCGCTCATCGAAGGCCATTTCGCGGAGATTCTGCAGGCGGCTGGGTTGGACCCGATGGATGACCTCGCTGGCGGTCCGGACGGTGAGATGGGGCGGCTCTTCGGGCACGTGGGCATCGCCAGCGACTGGACGCCGGAGCTCATCGAGCTCATCGACACTCGTCGCATGTCGGGAGAGGCTGCCGAGGACTTGAGCGAGGAGGCGGCCGCGGTCGTCGCAGAGCTGGCCGCACAGCGCCTGCAGCTGGGGCCGCTGTGCGCGACCTCCCCGGAACTGGCCCAAAAGCTGATTGAGCCGGTCGTCCGGGTGGTGCACCAGGGGGCCGTGGAAGGGCAGTGGCACCGCGCGCTGCAGAAGAACTCCGTCTTCCCGCTGGTCGCCGAGGAGATCGCGGCGGAGCTGCGGGAGCGCCCCATCGGCACCGTGGATCGCCGCTACACGGTGGGCGTGGCCCACGCGGAGGATCGACCGCGCCTGCGCCTCGATGTGCTGCGCCGCAGGGTGCTGCTGCGCCTGCCGGAGCAGGAGCTGGCAGATAGCCACTTCACCAACCCCGATGAGGTGCGTTGGCGCCTGGACTTCGACGGCAGCCCGTCCGCATTCATCACCAGCAAGGCGGACCGCCCGGGCGCGAAGACCAGCGAGATTTTCGACATTCCGGTGCGCCGGCCCCTGCGTGAGATTTGGGTGCGCAACGTTGCCTCCCGGGAGCAGTGGCAGGTTTCCATGGTCAGCACGGATAATCCCAGCCTGATCTTCACCGAGCGTGGCGGCGATCTGACCGAGATGGCCACCCTGCACCACGCCGCGGTGTGGGTGGTCTGCCCCTCCGACGCTCGCGCGGTGGACCCGGTGAGCGACCAGGAGATCCCGGTACTTGAGGAGCACGAGGTCAAGGCCTGGGAAGGCTGGACTATCCGCCTGCTCGATCTCTCCGAAGCTCTCTCGCTGCACCTCGAACGCCCAGGGGAGCGCCGCCCGTCGATCGGGAGCGTGCGCGCCGTCGACCCTCGTCAGCGCGTGCGGTTCGTTGAGCCCGGCGAACCCGTCCCGGGTCTGCGCACCCAGTCCGGTCGGCCAATCCATTCGGAGTCACTTCTTGTGGAGTTCCCGCCGACCCAGTCGGGAGCGGTCGAGACTTGGTTCTTGACGATCGGTGCCTACGCGGGCCCGGGCGAGTACGGCGACACGGTCGCCGATGAGGAACCCCTTGAGGTTCCGCCGGAGGGCGGGTCCTTCGAGGTCTTTGACCCGGAGGCCTATGACAGCCCATGGGCCGGCGAGTACCTGGTGCGCCTCCGTGGACCGCGTAACGAGTCCTTCCGGCACGAGTACGGACTGGTCGAGGGGCTCAGCACCGACGTCGAAATCGATGGTCCCTCCGCGCTGACCCGGTTGCCGCAGGCCGGGGGACTGAGCCCGACCACGGTGAAACTGCTTGCCGGTGAGAAGCCCTTCTCCCGCCGGGTGAAGGCCACCGTCGGCCCCGATCAGAAGTACGTCACCACGGTTGTGGAAACCGATGCCGGCGACGCACTGCCGGTTGTCGTGCACCCACCACGGCTGCGCTACCAGCTCACGCTGCGTGGCGAGGAGCCGATGTGGCGCACGGAAGCCGTGCGCACCAGCTCCTCCTGGCTGGACCAGGACACCAAGTTCCGCGTCCGCCCCGGCAGCCCCCTGGACCAGCCGCTCGAGCGGCCTAGCCTTGTCATCCGCGACCGCCACGGCGCCCCGGTGCGCACGCTGAAGCTGGAGACGGAGGACAACATCACCTGGTCCGCAGAGCTCGCCGCCGCAGCGTCCTCCCTCGCCGTGCTGTCGCAGGGCAGCTTCGAGCTGGAGTTCATCGACTCCGTGGCCCGCCGCCGCGTCTCCGTCCGGCTGGCAAACATCGTCCCGGCACCGACCTGGAATGTGTCCTACGCCGACGGTTCGCTCGTCTTCGACACGGGCGCGGATGCTGACGCCCCCGACCTCGGCTGCTGGAGCGCGTGGGTCTGGCCCGTCACGGCACCGTGGCAGCCCGCCCGCACCGTCACCATCGGTGCCACGGGTGAGCCTGTCGAGCTTCCCGCCGAACTGCAGGACGCCGGTCCGCTCGCCGTTCAGCTGTTCGCCCCGGATCGTTTCTCCTTCCTCCGTCCGCCCTCCGGACCGGGCGAGCGCGCGCAGACCGTCGAGGCCGAGGGCTACTTCGGGCGAGGGGAGGACACCCCGTGGTCGCACCTGTCTGCTTTCCTTGTCGGTCAGGCCGAGCAGGCCCCGTCTGACCCGGAGATTCTGCCGACCCTGTGGGACGTGCAGGCCGGTTGGCTGCAGAAGCGCGCCCAGGTGCCGCCTGCGCTCTCTCAGCGGGTGCGCGAGGCGCTGACCCACGATGCGCGCGCGTCGGTGCACGCGATGGGGCGATCTCTGGTCGCCACCGCGGATCGCCCGGCGCAGTTCATCGCCTCCGGCCTGGTGCATTCCTCCTTCGACGTCACCCAGGAGGAGCTGATGAGCCCCGCGGAGCAGAAGCGGGACGAGATCGGCACCCCATGGATCCACGCCTTGGATATCCTGGGCGCGATCGCTCGACTGGATGAGGATGATGCCGAGCAGCTGCCGAGCATCAAGGCGCTGAAGAAGCAGCTGGCAGCCACCGCCGGTGAGGGGGCTGTCAAGACCCTGGAGATGGGGCACGACCGATCCCTGGAGAACTCCTGCATCGACGCCACCACCGTCCAGATCGCGCACATGAATGAGGATCAGCAGAAGGCAGTGCTCGCCATGTTCTTCGGCGACGCCGGTCTGGTCCCGGGTGCGATTTCGGACGAGAACAGCCGACTCATCGCCGTGTTCGATACCTTCACCCACCGTGTGGCGCTCTCCGAGCTGCTCGGGGACCCGACGTTGATGACCACGGCGGTGGCGGTGTTGCGCCGGATCAAGTCCGCGAACCGACAGCTGTACCTGTCCGCGCGGGTGCGCTTCGAACGCCTCGACGGGGTGGATACCGATGATCCGCAGAACCGCTGGGCACTGGCGCCGGTGATCTCCATGGTCTTCGCGCTGGCCACGCGCATGCACGCGCACGGCCACCTGCCGACCCTGGGCAAGCTGCCGCAGGCCTATGAGGGCTGGGCGAAGATGGCCCAGCTGGTTCCAGACCTCGTGACCGGCGATGTGGTCCTCGCCGATGCGATGGTTCTCGGTGTGTTCGGGCCAAATCTGAAAGACTAGGGATTATGAACGTTTTCATCTGGGTACTCATTGGCCTGGTGGTGCTGGCCGCCATCGTGGCGATCATCGTCGTGGCGGGCCTGCGCCGCAACAAGTCCAAGCAGATCTCCTTCGAGAAGAGTCCGGAGATCGAGAAGAAACCGTCCTCGGGCGACTACCAGGCCAAGGGTGGATTTAACTTCACCTCTGGCGGGGAATCCCCGGCGCCGACCTCGGAGGATGCAGGCCGCCCGACGATGGATATCGGCGGGGTGAGCGTCCCGGCTCCTTTCGAGAAGGAGAAGGAGACCCAGCCGCGGGGCGAGGCTCCTGCGGAGGCTTCTGAGAAGCCGGCACCGGCGAAGACTGAGCCAGAGCAGCCCGCGGCTGAGAAGGCTGAAGCGGAAAAGGTCGAGGCGGAAGAATCCGCGCCCGCTGCCCCGGTAGCCCCCGCCGCTGAGCAGGAGGAACCGGACGCCCAGAAGGCAACCGAAGAGCCGGAGGGGGAGCAGGCTGGAAGCGAGAAGCCAGTCACGGCCGAGCCTGCCCCGAAACAGGAGACCACCGCACCGGCTGACGTCCCGGCTGCGCCAGCTGCGACCACGGAGGCCATCACAGCGGAGAAGGAGGCCGAGAAGGCCGACGATGCCGCCGCTGCGGACCCCGCAGATGGCGGGGCAGTAGACGCGGTTGAAGACGCCGCCACCCCGGCAGAGAAGCAGGAGGCCGCCCGCACCCAGGAGATCGCGCCAGTGGAGGGGCGCCTGGGCAAGCTGCGTGGCCGCATGGCGAAGTCCCAGAACGTCATCGGTCGCGGCGTGCTCGGCATTCTCAGTGCAGGCGACCTGGATGAGGACGCCTGGGAGGAAATCGAGGACACGCTGCTCATGGCGGACCTCGGTGCCGACACCACGATGAAGGTCGTGGACTCCCTGCGCGAGCGCATCGCCTCCCAGGGCGTGGAGAGCGAGGAGCAGGCGCGCGCGATGCTGCGCGAGGTGCTCATCGAGGCCGGCAAGCCGGAGTTGGATCGCTCCATCAAGGCGATGCCTTATGAGGGCAAGCCGGGCGTGATCATGGTTGTTGGCGTGAACGGCACCGGCAAGACCACCACCACCGGCAAGCTCTCCCGCGTGCTCGTCGGCATGGGTAAGCACGTCGTGCTGGGTGCCGCAGACACCTTCCGTGCGGCCGCTGCCGACCAGCTGGAGACCTGGGGCAACCGGGTTGGTGCTCGCACCGTCCGCGGCAAGGAGGGCGCGGATCCGGCGTCCGTGGCCTTCGACTCGGTGAGCCAGGGTATGGATGAGCAGGCGGACGTCGTCCTCGTGGACACCGCAGGCCGACTGCACACCTCCGTCGGGCTGATGGACCAGCTCGGCAAGGTCAAGCGTGTCGTGGAAAAGCGCGCCCGCGTGGACGAGGTGCTGCTCGTGCTGGACGCCACGGTGGGGCAGAACGGGCTGATGCAGGCCCGCGTATTCCGCGATGTCGTGGACATCACCGGCGTGGTGCTGACCAAGCTGGACGGTACCGCCAAGGGCGGCATCGTCTTCCAGGTACAGGAAGAGCTCGGCGTGCCGGTCAAGCTGGTCGGCCTCGGCGAGGGAGCGGACGACCTCGCACCATTTGAGGTGGAGAGCTTCGTGGACGCGCTCCTGGGATAAAAAGAGCTTTTCAGCCCAGTTTTTTGGGGCTTTCAGCGGCGGAACCTCGTAACGGGTTCTGCCGCTTTTTTCGTATTTTTCTCTGTTTTTGCGCTGTCGCATAGTGATAAATTTATTTTCTGTAATCACGATCAACTGACCGAGTTCTTCGGTCTCGCGCACAGTATCTTCGACGCTTCCGGGAATCCTCTCATCGACGCGCACGGCATGCCGAACGCCGTCAACGTCCTGTTTCAGATGACCTTTGCCATGATCGCCACCGCGATCATCTCCGGCTCGCTGGCCAACAGGGTGAAGATCCACACCTGGCTGATCTTCACCGCAGTATGGGTCGTCCTGGTTTATGCGCCGATGGCCCACATGGTCTGGGGCGGTGGACTCCTCGGCGAGGGAGCCAACAGCCTGTCCGCGTGGCTCTTCGGGGCCCATGTGGAAGGCGCCGAGACTGTCGCGAATATTGCCCCCATCGACTTCGCAGGCGGCACGGTCATCCACATCAACGCCGGGGTGGCTGGCCTCGTGCTGGCTTCTTTTATCATCTTGCTGAAGTACCGCCTCGGCTGGCGAATTAGCGCCGAGGAGGAGAACACGGGCATCGATGTGACGCACCACCGCGAACGGGCCTATCACGCGCTCGTCGATGCGGCGGTCGCTCAGCGGGAGTAGCCCCGCAACTGACTCTCACACGCCCGGTCGTTGCCGGACAACGCCCCCGCCGCGCTAAGGTGGCAGGGATAACTACTTAACGTTGTTCGCCCCGACCGGGCGTTGAGACGTTTTCAGCGATCGTATTAAGGGAGACACGAGAACGTGTTTGAGTCACTTTCAGACCGGCTATCAGGTGCCCTCAAGGGGCTGCGTGGCAAGGGCCGCCTCACTGAGCAGGACATCAACACCACCGCACGCGAAATCCGTCTCGCGCTGCTCGAGGCGGACGTCTCCCTGCCCGTCGTGCGCGCCTTCATCAAGCGCATCAAGGAGCGCGCCAACGGCGTCATCGTCTCCGAGGCGCTGAACCCGGCCCAGCAGGTCATCAAGATCGTCGACGAGGAGCTCAAGGAGATCCTCGGTGGCGAGACACGCCGCCTGACCCTGGCCAAGCACCCGCCGACCGTCATCATGCTCGCCGGTCTGCAGGGTGCGGGTAAGACCACCCTGGCCGGTAAGCTCGCCCGCTACCTGTCCAAGCAGGGCCACACCCCGATGCTGGTGGCCTGTGACCTCCAGCGCCCGGGCGCGGTGCAGCAGCTGCAGATCGTCGGTGAGCGCGCTGGTGTGACCACCTTCGCCCCGGACCCGGGCACCAGCCTGGAATCTCACGACCACGAGATGGGCACCTCCACGGGCGACCCGGTCGAGGTCGCCGAGAAGGGTATCGAGGAGGCCTACCGCACCCAGCACGACATCGTCATCATCGATACCGCAGGCCGCCTCGGCATCGACGAGACGCTGATGACGCAGGCGCGCAACATCCGCGACGCCGTTGAGCCCGACGAGGTGCTCTTCGTCATCGACGCCATGACTGGTCAGGACGCCGTGACGACCGCCGAGGCCTTCCGCGACGGCGTTGACTTCACCGGTGTGGTCTTGACCAAGCTGGACGGCGACGCCCGCGGTGGTGCCGCACTGTCCATTCGTGAGGTCACCGGCAAGCCGATTCTGTTCGCCTCCACGGGTGAGAAGCTCGAGGATTTCGATGTCTTCCACCCGGACCGCATGGCCTCCCGCATCCTGGGCATGGGTGACGTCCTCACCCTGATCGAGCAGGCCGAGCAGGTCGTGGACCAGGAGAAGGCCATGAACTCTGCCGAGCGCATGGCATCGGGTGAGCTGACGCTGGAGGACTTCCTCGAGCAGATGATGATGATCCGAAAGATGGGTCCGCTCGGCAATATCCTGAAGATGCTGCCTGGCGGCTCCCAGATGTCCCAGCTCGCGGACATGGTCGACGAGAAGCAACTGGACCGCATTCAGGCCATCATCCGAGGTATGACCCCGGCGGAGCGCAACGACCCGAAGATCCTGAACGCCTCCCGCCGCAAGCGCATTGCTGCCGGTTCCGGCGTCCAGGTCTCCGAGGTCAACCAGCTGGTCGAGCGCTTCTTCGAGGCGAAGAAGATGATGGGCCGCATGGCCGGTCAGTTCGGCATGCCCGGTGGGCGTTCTGCGACGAAGAAGCAGAAGAACCACCGCAAGGGCAAGGGGAAGAAGGGCCGCAACAAGAACCGTCGTTCCCCGCAGCGCATGAACCGTCAGGGCATGCCGGGGATGCCGGGGATGCCAGGCATGGGTGGCGGAATGCCATCGATGAAGGAACTCAAGGCGCTGCAGGACCAGCTGCCCCCGGGCATGGAGGGCATCGATGTGGAGAAGATGTTCGGCGGAGGCAAGAAATAACCTCCACCCGCTCCGCGTCAGCACGTCGCGGCTGGGGAGTGCCGCCAGTGTTTCCTGCTGGCGGCTAGCGGCTGGCGGCTAGGTGCCGCACACGGTGCGGAAACCCGTTGGGGAGGGGGTGGGCTTCTCCCAGCGCTCCAGGCCCACGCGGCGGGTGAAGGGGGCGCGCAGAGCGTCCCACAGCTGATCGAAGGGGGCGTAGTCGCCGCCGAGGGCCGCTGCCAGGGCCTCCTCGACGTGGGCGTTGCGGGGGTAATACACCGGGTTGGTGCGGGCCATGAGCTCTCTATCGGGTTGTGCACCCGACCACTGCTCACACCAGTGCGAGAGATCGCGCAGTGCAGCGCGGTTATCGCCCAGCGCGCCGTTGGCTGACCACGTGTCGTGCCACGCTTGGCTACCGAGCCCTGCCGGGTTGGCATCGGTGTCGGTGAGCTGGCGCAGGACCTGCGCTACATCGAGCTGATGCTCCTCGGCCAACACCTGGAACTCGCTCAGCACGTGTTGGTGGGAAGGCTGCTGCGCGTCGAGGCCGAGTGCGTCGGCGAATTCTGCATCCAGCGCGCGCCGATAGGTCGCCGAATACTCATCCAGCACCTCCTGTGCTGCGGCCACCGCGCTGCGATTCGCTTCGGCCGAGTCCATGCCCGGCGTTGGGGTGAGCAGCGGCAGCATCGCCTCGGCCAAGCGTGCCAGGTTCCAGCCACCGATCGCTGGCTGATTGCCGAAGGCATAGCGGCCGTGGGTGTCGATCGAGCTGAACACGGCCTGCGGGTCGAAGCGATCCAGGAAGGCCGTGGGGCCGTAGTCCAGCGTGAAGCCGCCGATGGCGGTGTTATCTGTGTTCATCACCCCGTGGACGAATCCGAGCCGCATCCACTGTGCGATCAGCCGGGCCTGCGCTGCCGTGACATGACGGTACAGCCCCAGGTAGCGCTCCGGGGCCGAAAGCTCGGCGAGTTCAGGGAAGTGGCGTTGGATTGCCATGTCTGCCACCCGCCTCAGTAGACCCGAGGCGTTCTCCGGGTCCCGCATGCGCGCTGCCTGAAAGGTCCCAACCCGTAGGTGGCTGGTGGCGACCCGGACGATGGCCGCTGCTGGCTCGGTGCGGTGTCGACGAACTTGTTCGCCGGTGGTGAGCACGGCCAGGCTCCGGGCGGTAGGAACGCCCGCGGCATGCATAAACTCACTGAGCAGGAACTCGCGCAACGCTGCCGTCAGTGGCGCCTTGCCGTCGGAGCCGGGGCGGGAGTACGCAGTGGTGCCTGCACCCTTGACGTGAAGGTCCAGCAGTTTTTTGGTGTCGGGGGTGCGACGCTCGCCCAGCAGGACGGCGCGGCCGTCGCCCATCAGCGGATTGAAGCTGCCGAACTGGTGACCGGCGTAGAACTGGGCGACCGGGCGGGCGTCGGAATCGTTTCCGCGGCCGAGCAGAAACCGCACGCCAGCGGGGGAGCGAAGCCAGTCCACATCCAGCCCAAGCTCGGCTGCCAGGGGTTCGTTCAGCACGAGGATCCGTGCCCCAGGTAGTGGGGTGGCAGGCTCATAAGGCGCGGTGAGTTCCGGAAGCTGGTGGGCGAAGTTGTATTCGAGCGTCGGCGAACCCGTGGCGCCGCCATGGGGGGGATGGCCACTGGGTGCCGCGGCCTCGCTGGAGTTTCGGAAACGCATAGTGCCCACGGTATCGGCTTATGATGACCGGGTGATTCGTGAAACGTTAAAGATCGCTTTCGCCTTCGTCGGTGTGATCGTGGGCGCCGGCTTCGCCTCCGGTCAGGAGGTCATGCAGTACTTCGTGGGCTTCGGTCTCGACGGCCTGTGGGGCGTGGGGCTATCCGCCCTGGTGGTCTGCTCGATGGCGCTGATCATCCTGCAGCTGGCCTCCTACTTCCAGGCCAAGGAGCACGGCGAGGTCTTCGACCGCGTCTCCCACCCGGTGCTCGCGAGGGTGCTCGACATCGGCGTGAGCCTGACCCTGTTTGCCACCGGCTTCATCATGTTCGCCGGGGCCGGGTCCAACCTGAACCAGCAGTGGGGTCTGGAGACCTGGATCGGCGGGGTCCTCATGGTGCTGCTGATCCTCGGCGCAGGCCGGTTGGACGTCGACCGGGTGACCACGATGATCGGAGCTGCAACTCCCTTCATCTTCGGTTTCATCGGCCTGGCCAGCCTGTACGTGATCTTCTTCGTCGACCACCCGCCGCTCGCGGAGCTGGACGCTGAGGCGCTGGCTATCGGCTCGCCGCTGCCGCACTGGTCTATCGCCGCGGTGAACTACGTGGGATTCAACCTGATGGTCGCGGTGTCCATGGCGGTCGTCATCGGCGGGCAGATGTTCAACCCCAGGCTCGCGGGACGAGGCGGGTTCTTGGGAGGCGTGATCCTTTCTCTGATGATGGCGATCAGCACCATCACGCTGTTCCTCGCGGTCCGCGAGGTGGGGCACGACGACCTGCCGATGCTGAGCCTTATCGTGCATATTCACCCGGCTCTGGGGCACATCATGGCGGTCGTCATTTACGCGATGATTTTCAATACCGCGCTCGGAATGTTTTACGCGCTGGCCCGCCGCATGAGCGCCTCCCGACCGGAGTATTTCTATCGCTATTACGTGGGAACAGTGGTGGTGGGCTTCGTGCTCTCCTTTGCGGGCTTCAAGAATCTGATCGGCTGGATCTACCCGGTGTTGGGGTACATGGGTCTGCTGCTCATCGCGGTGATGACATTCGCTTGGGTTCGGCGCTATAAGCAGATCGCCCAGGAAGCTGACCGCCGCCTGCGCCTGGTGGACCTGTGGCGGGCCGGCCGGGAAGGGGAACCTGCCGGTGATGCGCAGTAGCGCTGCAACTTAAGCGATAGCACTCCCGGGTTTGGGTTTCCTGGCGCAGATGGCTAATATGGTTCGGGTTGTGGCTACGGCGGTTGTGCTGTGGCCATGCCATGCGAACGCCCTGCGGTATACCGATCCCGACCACGGTCGGCCGGTAGTCACCCGCAGGATAAACATCAAGGGTTGAACCGGTTTCCCATCAAGGGGAAGCGACAAGAACTGCCCAGTGACCAGAAAAGGAGCCACATCATGGCTGTCAAGATCAAGCTTCAGCGCGTTGGTAAGATCCGCACCCCGCAGTACCGCGTGGTCGTCCAGGACGCTCGTGCCCGCCGCGGCGGTGCCGTCATCGAGAACCTGGGTATCTACCAGCCGGCAAACCAGCCTTCCGTCATCGACATCAACTCCGAGCGTGCTCAGTACTGGATCGGCGTTGGCGCTCAGCCGACCGACACCGCACTGGCACTGCTGAAGCTGACCGGTGACTGGCAGAAGGCCAAGGGCCTCGAGGGTGGCGAGAACACCGTGAAGCCGCAGCCGGAGAAGAAGTCCAAGCTGGACATCTTCAACGAGGCGCTGGCTGAGGCTGCCGAGGGGCCGACCGCTGAGGCCATCACCGAGAAGCGTCGCAAGGCGAAGGAAGAGGCCGAGGCTAAGGCTGCTGCTGAGGCAGAGGCCGCCGAGAAGGCAGAGGCTGAGGCAGCTGAGAAGGCTGAGGAAGAGGCTGAGGCTGCAGAGGAGTCCGAGGAGGCTTCCGCCGAGTAATCAATGCCCCCTTTGGGGTGTGATTTCCTCATAACGGGGAGTCGCTGCGCACAAGCGCGGTGGCTCCCCGCTGTTCTTTATCTGATCGTTGGCTGGCGGGGGCACCCGAGGTGAGGGGTGCCCCCAGCGGGGTGGTTCCGCGTTCCGATTGACGAAAAAGGCGCCCCGAGTGGTGTAATCAAGATCTCACAAAACCTTGGGCAATTAAATAATTATTGTTCAACAAGTTCTTGTGGGATCGGGTGCATCGTGACCAGCGTTGCTTAGCTCCGACCCAGTGTTCGGGCTGACCACGCAGTGGAATATGATGTACATCACGTGAGATTTAGCATCCGTAGAGGAGAAACCGGTGGACGTTGATAAGACCGTCAATCAGTACTACGAACAGATCCTGAAGCGAAATGCAGGCGAACCGGAGTTCCATCAGGCCGTCGCAGAAGTTCTGCAGTCGCTGAAGTACGTTCTGCACAAGGACGAGCACTACGCGCAGGATGGGCTCATCGAGCGCATGTGCGAGCCAGAGCGCCAGATCATCTTCCGCGTACCCTGGATCGACGACAATGGCAAGGTCCAGGTCAACCGCGGCTTCCGCGTGCAGTTCAACTCGGTGCTGGGCCCCTACAAGGGCGGTCTGCGTTTCCACCCCTCGGTGAACCTGGGCATCATCAAGTTCCTCGGTTTCGAGCAGATCTTTAAGAACTCCCTGACCGGCCTGCCGATCGGCGGCGGTAAGGGCGGCTCCGACTTCGATCCGAAGGGCCGCTCCGATCACGAGATCATGCGCTTCTGCCAGTCCTTCATGACCGAGCTGCACCGCCACATCGGTAAGGACACGGATGTCCCGGCCGGCGACATCGGCGTCGGTGGCCGCGAAATCGGCTACCTCTTCGGCCAGTTCCGCCGCATGAATAACCGCCACGAGTCCGGCGTGTTGACGGGCAAGGGCCTGAACTGGGGCGGGTCCTTGGTCCGCAAGGAGGCCACCGGCTACGGTGCCGTCTACTTCGTCCAGGAAATGATGATGGCCGAGAAGGAACGCCTCAACGGCGCCCGCGTCATCGTTTCCGGCTCCGGCAATGTCGCGATCTACGCGATGGAGAAGGCTCAGGAACTCGGCGCCACCGTCGTGGCGTTCTCCGACTCCTCCGGCTACGTCTCCACCCCGGAGGGCGTGGACCTCGAGCTGCTGCACCAGATCAAGGAGGTCGAGCGCGGCCGTGTGTCCGACTACGCCAAGCGCATCGACGGCGTGACCTTCCACGAGAAGGGCAACATCTGGGAGGTCGAGGCTGACGTCGCCCTTCCATGCGCCACCCAGAACGAGCTCGATGGCGACTCCGCGGTCATCCTGGCCGATAACGGCTGCCGCTTCGTGGCAGAGGGCGCGAACATGCCGAGCACCCCGGAAGCCATCAGCGTCTTCCGCAAGCGCGGCATCCACTTCGGTCCGGGCAAGGCCGCCAACGCCGGTGGTGTGGCGACCTCCGCCCTGGAGATGCAGCAGAACGCCTCCCGCGACTCCTGGTCCTTCGAGTACACGGACAAGCGCCTCCGCGACATCATGCACCGCATCTTCCGCACCGCCCAGCGCGCAGCTGCCGAGTTCGATGCCGAGGGCGATTACATCATCGGCGCCAACATCGCGGGCTTCCGCAAGGTGGCAGATGCAATGCTGGCGCAGGGAGTGATTTAATAGCCTGCATGCCAGATTTGCAGATTGGTCGAGTCATCAAGCCCCACGGGGTGAAGGGGGAGGTCGTGGTGGATCCGTCGACCGACCACGTGACGGAGCGCTTCGCCATCGGCGAGGCGCTTCGCGCCGTTCAAACGGGTAAAGAACGCCAGCTCACGGTCGCCGGTCTACGCCGTCACCAGAACCGCCTTCTCGTCACTTTCGAGGAGGTCCGGGACCGCGACGAGGCCGAGTCCCTGCGCGGGGCACGCTTCATGGCCGCGCCCCTGCAGGATGATTCTGACGACGGCTACTACGACCACGAGCTCATCGGCCTGCGGGTGCTCAACGTCGGGGCCGTGGATGCCGATACCGCCAATCGCCGTGCCTACGAGGGGGAGCAGCCCGAGCCCGTGGACATTGGCGAGGTCACCGGGGTCAGCCACGGCCCGGCCGGAGCGACCCTCGAGGTCGCCGTGGACGCAGATGTGGACCTGCCCACCGCGGGCTCCACGATCCTTATCCCGTTCAAGCTGGCGATTGTGCCCATCGTGGACCTCGACAACGAGGCCCTCGTCGTCACCCCACCGGAAGGGCTGCTGGAGCTGGCATGAGACTCGACGTTGTCACGATCTTCCCCGAGTACCTCGACCCGCTGCGTCACGCGCTGCTGGGTAAGGCCATCGAATCCGGCCGCCTCGAGGTTGGTGTGCACGACCTGCGGCAGTGGGCTACCGATCGCCACAAGTCCGTCGACGACACCCCCTATGGCGGTGGTCCCGGCATGGTGATGAAGCCCAGCGTATGGGGGCCCGCCCTCGATGACGTCATCGCGGGCACCGGACCCGCAGCCACCGCACGCGACCTCGAGACCTCCCTGGCCCACAAGAAGCTGGCACCCCTCGACGATCCTGCTCCGGCGGGTGGGGGAGAAGCGAAGGACGACGGCGACGGAGACGGTACCACCGCACCGCGCGGCCCCGTGGTCGTCGTCCCCACGCCCGCGGGCACACCCTTCACGCAGGAGATGGCGGCCCGGTGGTCCAAGGAGGAGCACCTCGTCTTTGCTTGCGGCCGCTACGAGGGCATCGACCAGCGAGTCGTTGACGACGCTGCCCGCAACTACCGCGTCGAGGAGGTCAGCATCGGCGACTATGTGCTCATCGGCGGGGAGGTCGCCGTCCTCGTCATGGCAGAGGCCGTTGTTCGGTTGATTCCCGGTGTGCTGGGTAACCAGGCCAGCCACGAGGAGGACAGTTTCCAGGACGGGCTGCTCGAAGGCCCCGCCTATACCAAGCCACGGCAGTGGCGGGGGTTGGATGTCCCGGAGGTGCTCTTCAGCGGCAATCACGGTCTCGTTGACCGCTGGCGCCGCGAGCAGGCCTTGCTGCGGACACAACAACGCCGCCCGGAGCTCATTGAGAAGCTCCGAGCGGCGGGTGGGCTGAGCGCGGCGGACGAGCAAGTGCTCGACGCTCACCGCGAAGCCTAAACGGCTGTCAACCACGCGGGCACCGGGCGGGCGCTTGGCCGCGCCCGGTGAGGAGGATTACCAGTCCGCGCCGTCGATGGCCTTGGTGTGATCGCGGACCTGCTCACCCTCAGCGTAGAGCGGCATGTTCTTCTTCGCCTGGTAGAACGGCACGTTGATCGGTGCCTCCGGCTTGCGGCCGCGGATCAGGTCCGCAGCCTTCTCGGCCAGCATCAGGACTGGGGAGTAGATGTTGCCGTTGGTGACGATCGGCATGGCCGATGCATCGACGACGTACAGGCCCTCCACGCCGTGGACCTGCATGCTCTCCGGGTCCACGACGGCCATCTCATCGTCCGCGGAGCCCATCTTGGCGGTGCAGGATGGGTGCAGCGCGGTTTCGGCGTCGTTGCGCACCCACTCCAGGATCTCTTCGTCGGTCTGCACGGCAGCACCCGGGGAGATCTCGCCGTCGGTGAACTCGCGCATGGCATCGGTGTCCAGCAGCTCGCGGGACACCTTGATGGCCTCGACCCACTCGCGGCGATCCTGCTCGGTCTTCAGGTAGTTGAAGAGGATCTCCGGCTTCTCGTGCGGGTCGGTGCTCTTGATCTTCACGTGGCCGGAGGTATCGGAGTACATCGGGCCGACGTGGAACTGGAAGCCGTGCTCACCCTCCGGCTGGCTACCGTCGTAGCGGATGGCCATTGGGAGGAAGTGGAACATGAGGTTCGGGTAGTCCTCGTTCTCATTGGAGCGAGCGAAGCCGCCGGCCTCGAAGTGGGAGCTAGCGACCGGGCCACGGCGGGTCAGCAGCCACTGCAGGCCGATGATCGGGCGCATCCACATCTTGTAGTACGGCTGGGAGCTGACCGGCTGGGTGCAGTTGTACTGGACATAAACCTCCAGGTGGTCCTGCAGGTTCTGGCCCACACCCGGCAGGTGCTTGCGCACGTCGATGCCCAGGGAGCTCAGGTGCTCCTTATCGCCGATTCCGGAGAGCTGCAGCAGCTGCGGGGTGTTGAACGCGCCACCGCACAGGATCACCTTGTCCGCGTACACGCGACGGGTCTTGCCCTTCCAGGTGTACTCCGCGCCGATGGCCTTCGGTGCGGAGCCGTCGGCCGGCGCATCCTCGAAGAGAACCTTGGTCGTGAACGCCCGGGTGCGGATGTCCAGGTTCTTCCGGTTCATGATCGGGTGCAGGTATGCGCGCGCTGCAGAGTGGCGCTTGCCGTGGAAGATGGTGCGGTCGAAGGGGGCGAAGCCCTCCTGGCGGTAGCCGTTGACGTCGTTGGTCAGGTTGTAGCCTGCCTCCTGCACGGAGCGGAAGAAGGCCTGGAACAGTGGGCTGGTAGCCGGACCACGGGTCAGCTTCAGCGGGCCGTCGTGGCCACGGCGTGGGTCGTTCGGGTCGGCCGCCAGTGCGGTCTCCAGCTTGTTGAAGTAGGGGAGGACGTGGGCGTAATCCCAGTTCTCCATGCCCGGCAGTTTGCCCCACTTCTCGTAGTCCATCGGGTTACCGCGCTGGTAGATCATGCCGTTGACGGAGCCGGAACCGCCCAGCACCTTGCCGCGGGCGTGGTAGATGCGGCGGCCGTTCATCTCCGGCTCTGGCTCGGACTCGTAGGCCCAGTCGTAGAACTTATTGCCGATGGGGAAGGCGAAGGCGGCTGGCATGTGGATGAACAGATCCCAGAAGGAGTCCATGCGGCCGGCTTCCAGCACCATGACCTTGGTGTCCTTGTCCTCGGTCAGGCGGTTGGCCAGGACGGAGCCCGCCGAGCCGCCACCGACGATGACAACGTCGCGGTGCGAGTCCTCGATGACCTCGCCCGCCGTGTCGTTCTTGGCGAAGGGTGCCCGAATTTTATTCCAGAGCGACAAGAGTGAAACCTCACCTTTCCTAAAGCATAACCGGGGTGCCGTTGCGGGCTGCGTCCCAAGTGGGACACGAGCCGCCGGGACATTGATATAACCCCGAAAATGCAACTAAAAACATTGAGCACGATCCAGTATGCCAGCGGATAAACTGCCTATGCCACCCGGGAAATAATGAATCAGTTAAAAAGATGGCATAAATCACAGTTTCGGTTGGCATTCCCAAAAGTCTGTGAGATCACTGAAACATGCAGCTAGAGCGCAGTGTGATGTTGTCTAGACTCTTAGAGAATTGCCAGGCTCAGGTGCGGGAATGGCAAAAGGTTTGCTATGCATGAGTAGTTGGCTCGCTTTATAAAAAGCAACCAAAACTATTACAGAATTAACGTAGGAGGGTCGGAGCGCCTTGAGTGAAGGGCCGCCAAAAGATACCGGAAATGAGATGAAGAACACAGATTCAGCGAAAGGGAACGAAGTGTCGGAAGGCACGTCGAGCACCCCTGGCGCCGTCGACACGACCGAAAAGGGCACCGGCGCGAGCGCTGAACCGCAGATCGTTCCCGAGGTTGTCGTAGGCCACGGCGACGAGCGGGAATCCGAGCCGTACACCCCGGGCGAAATCGTGGAACCGAAGGCCAACTGGCCGGTGTTCCTCCTCTCGGCGTTGGGGATCGCGGTCATTGTGGCCTGGGCGACCATCGCGCCCGATAATGCATACGACACCCTGGGCTCCACCACTGGGTGGATCGCCAATAACCTCGGCTGGTTCTACATCCTCACTGCCACGATCTGTGTGGTCTTCGTGCTGGGTGTCGCGCTCTCACGGGCAGGGGCGATCCGCCTCGGCCCGGACCACGCCCGGCCCGAATATCGTCTGTTCTCCTGGTCCGCGATGCTCTTCGCGGCCGGCATCGGCGTGGACCTCATGTTCTTCGCTGTCGCCGAGCCGGTGACGCAGTACTACGCGCCACCGGTCGGGGCGGGGGAGACGCGCGAGGCTGCGGAGAACGCCGTCGTCTACGCGCTCTTCCACTACGGCGTGACCGGCTGGGCCATGTACGCCCTGATGGGTATGGCCTTCGGCTACTACGCCTACCGTCTCAACATGCCGTTGGCGATCCGCAGCGCCCTCTATCCGCTGATCGGTAAGCGCATCCACGGCCCCGTCGGCAATGCGGTGGATATCGCCGCGATGCTGGGCACCGTCTTCGGCATCGCGACCTCCCTGGGCATCGGCGTGGTTCAGCTGAACTACGGCCTGAAGCTGCTCTTTGGCTGGGAGGAAGGCCCGACCGTGCAGATCGCCCTCGTCACCGCCGCCGTCGGCGTGGCGACCCTGTCGGCTGTCTCCGGCGTGGATAAAGGCATCAAGCGCCTCTCCGAGTTCAACGTCATCCTCGCCATCACGCTGGCTGTCTACATCGTGGTCTCCGGGCAGACTGCCTTCCTCTTCGACGCACTCATCATGAACATCGGCGATTACGTCACGCAGTTGCCGAGCATGTCTATGGACACCTATGCCTTCAGCGAGACCCCTGAAGAGACCAAGGAATGGCTGGGGGCCTGGACCCTGTTCTTCTGGGCATGGTGGGTGGCCTGGGCGCCGTTCGTCGGCCTGTTCCTGGCTCGCATTTCCCGCGGCCGCACCCTGCGCCAGTTCGTGTTCGGCGTCCTGACCGTGCCGTTCCTGTTCATCCTGGGCTGGATGAGCTTCTTCGGAAACACCGCACTCAGCCGTGTCATCGGTGGCGATTCCGCCTTTGGTGAGGCCGCGGTTGCCGAACCACAGCGCGGCTTCTACGACCTGCTGGCATCCTCCCCGGGGGCGACCTTCCTGGTCGGCCTTTCCACGATGGTTGGTCTGCTGCTGTACATCACCTCGGCGGACTCCGGCGCACTGGTGATGTCCAACTTCACCTCCAAGGTGACCGACTCCCGCCAGGACGGTCCCGTGTGGTCCCGTATCTTCTGGGCTGTCCTGGTCGGTGTTCTGACGATCGTTCTCCTGCAGATCAATGGCGTGGAGACCGTCCAGAACGCCACGGTGGTCATGGGTCTGCCTTTCGCGATCGTGATGTACTTCATCATGCTGGGCCTGATCCGCTCCCTGAAGCTGGAGACGATCCACAACGAGGCCCGGAGCGTGTCCATTCACGCCGCCATGTCCGGCCGTAGCTCTGGAGAGAAGGAGAAGGGCGCCTGGCTCCGTCGCCTCTCCCGCGCGTCGACCTGGCCGGGGGCGAAGGATGCTCAGAAGTTCATGTCCGAGACGGCCCGCCCTGCTCTGCAGGACGTTGCCGAGCAATTCAACAGCCGTGGTCTCAACGCCACCCTCGTCTCCGCGAAGGGGCCGGGTATCGACGTCAAGCAGCTGGATCTCACCGTCACCTTCGACGAAGAGCAGAGCTTCCGCTACCAGATCTACCCAGTCGAGCTTCCGGTCCCGACGTTCACCCGCTCCACCAGCGACGGCAGCGTCTACTACCGCCTGGAAGTCTTCGACCTCATGGGCTCCATGGGCTTCGACGTCTACGGCTATACGCAGGAACAGATCAAGGACAACATCATGGATCTGTACGAGCGTCACCTGGAATTCATCCACATCCAGCGCAACCTGCCGGGTACCTCTGACCACTCCGACGGCGCTGAGCCCGTGCGAGCATGGACTGACGACCCGGGCCTTGCGGTAGACACGGACGAGAAATAAGCCGATCACCACCCACGTGATCCAAGAAAGGAAAACAGAATGAGCACTGAGAAGCTCTTCGACCCAGCCGCCTCGCCCCTGCTGAAGGGCGTCCACAACAACGACGCGGTGGCGTCGCTGTTCATCGATGGCCAGTGGCAGCCCGCCGCCGACGGCGAGACCCGCACCATCATCAACCCGGCAGACGGCTCGGAGGTCGGTATCGTCTCCGAGGCGAGCGAGAAGGACACGATCCGCGCGATTGAGGTCGCCCGCCGCACCTTCGACAACGGTGAGTGGCGTGCTGTCCCCGCCGTGGAGCGCGGCAAGATCCTGGTCAAGGTCGCCGACTTGATCCGCGAGAATAAGAGCGAGTTCGCCCGCGCCGAGGCCGCCGACACCGGTAAGCGCCTCCCCGAGGCCGAGGCCGATATGGACGACATCGCTGACTCCTTCGACTACTTCGGCACCCTCGCCGGCCACGCCGCCGGACGCGTCGTCGACGCTGGGGATCCGAACGTCCGCTCCCGCATCGACGCCGAACCCGTCGGTGTATGTGGCCTGATCACCCCGTGGAACTACCCGCTGCTGCAGGTGGCCTGGAAGGTCGCCCCAGCGCTCGCGGCGGGCAACACCTTCGTCCTCAAGCAGGCGGAGCTCACCCCGCACACCGCGATGATGCTGATGACCGTGCTGACCGAGGCTGGCGTGCCGGCCGGCGTGGCCAACCTCATCACCGGCGCTGGCGCTACCGCCGGCAACCCATTGTCCACCCACCCGGACGTGGACATGGTCTCCTTCACCGGTGGCCTGGTGACCGGAAAGCTCGTCGCCAAGCAGGCGGCGGATACCGTCAAGCGCGTCGCCCTCGAGCTGGGCGGCAAGAATCCGAACGTCATCTTCGCCGACGCAGACTTCGACGCCGCGGTGGACAACGCCCTCAACGGTGGCTTCGTCCACTCCGGGCAGGTCTGCTCCGCAGGCGCCCGCATCATCGTCGAGGAATCCATCCACGAGAAGTTCGTCGACGAGCTCGTGCGCCGTACTGAGGCCATCAAACTGGGCGGACCGCTCGACGAGGCCGCTGAGACCGGCGCCCTTATCTCTGCTGAGCACCGCGACAAGGTGGCAGCCTACGTCGATCGCGCCCGCGAGCAGGGCGCGGATATCCGCACCGGCGGCAAGATCGCCGATGAGGCGGATAACCACGGTCCGCACGGCACCGGTAACACCGACCTGTCGAAGGGCTACTTCTACCTGCCGACCGTCATCGACGGCGCCACTCGGGAGATGGACTGCGTGTACGACGAGGCTTTCGGTCCGGTCGTCACGGTGGAGACCTTCCGCACCGAGGATGAGGCTGTGGCGATCGCCAATGACACGGAGTACGGCCTCGCCGGCGCCGTGTGGACCAGCGACGCCGGTAAGGCGGAGCGAGTCACTGCGCGCCTGCGTCACGGCACGATCTGGATCAACGACTTCCACCCGTACCTGCCGCAGGCAGAATGGGGCGGCATGAAGCAGTCGGGCAACGGCCGGGAGCTGGGACCGACCGGCCTGGCTGAATACCAGGAGCAGAAGCACGTCTACCACAACATCGCGCCTGCGGTGACCGGCTGGTTCCAGGGCTAAGTCTCTGCCCAGAACCTCAAAGGCTCCTGCGGGAAACCTGAGACTCCACTAGGGTGGAGGAGTGGTATAGCGCACATTTGCGGCTGACCAAAGGTTTTCTCCAAGGAGTCAGGAATGGCAGATTCTGCACGCACAGCGGCGGGGAGCGAGGCTCCAGCCAAGGAAAAGGGTGCCTCCCGCATCCGAACTTTGCTTGGCAAGCCCGCACCCGCCGAAGCAAAAATGAAAAAGGGTGACGAGGCCAACTGGCCCGTCATTATCACGACGCTCGTGGTCACGGTCGCCGTCGCTATTTGGGCGGCCGCCGGGGCCGAGAGCTTCGACAAGATCGTCGGCGGCACGGCCAGCTGGCTGACCGGAAACTTCGGCTGGCTATACGTCGCCGTCGTGGCGATCACTCTGATCTTCATGATCTGGCTGGCCGCCTCCAAGGCCGGCAATATTCGGCTGGGACCCGATCACTCCCGCCCCCAATACTCCCTCTTCTCTTGGTCCGCGATGCTCTTCGCTGCGGGTATTGGCATTGGAATCCTGTTCTACTCCGTCGCCGAGCCGCTGGCGCAGTACGCTAATCCGCCGGTTGGTCCGGGCGAGACCGAGGAGGCGATGAAGGAGGCCGTGCTGTGGACTCTGTTCCACTACGGCATCTCCGGCTGGGGGCTCTACGCCCTGATGGGCCTGGCCTTCGGCTACTACGCCTACCGCCTCAATATGCCGCTGGCGATTCGTAGCGCCCTGTATCCGCTGATCGGTAAGCGAATCCACGGACCCATCGGCGATGCGGTCGATATCGCCGCCCTGCTGGGCACCGTCTTCGGCGTCGCCGCCTCGCTGGGTATCGGCGTGGTGCAGCTGAACTTCGGCCTGAACCTCGTCTTCGACCTGCCAGAGGGCAAGGCCATGCAGATCGCGCTGGTGGTGCTGGCTGTCGCTGCGGCCACCCTTTCCGCCGTGTCGGGCGTGGATAAGGGCATTAAGCGCCTCTCGGAGTGGAACGTCTACCTCGCCGTCGCGCTGCTCGTCATCGTCGTCGCTGGTGGCCGCACTGGCTGGCTCTTCGACTCCCTCGTGAAGAATATGGGTGACTACCTGACCACCCTGCCACGCTGGACCTTCGAGACCTTCTCCTACACGACCACCCCGGCCTCCACCCAAGAGTGGATGGCCAACTGGACCCTGTTCTTCTGGGCCTGGTGGGTGGCCTGGGCGCCGTTCGTCGGACTGTTCCTGGCCCGCATTTCCCGTGGCCGCACCTTCCGTCAGTTCATCGTCGGCACCCTGCTGGTTCCGTTCCTGTTCCTGGCGCTGTGGGCATCCTTCTTGGGCAACATGGCCCTCGACCGCGTCGTTAACAACGGCGACCACGACCTGCTGGAGCAGACCGTTAACTCACCGGAACGCGGTTTCTACATGGTGCTGGAAGGCCTGCCGTGGCCGACGCTGGCGCTAGTGCTGGCGATGATCGTCGGCCTGCTGTTCTTCGTCACCTCCGCGGACTCCGGTGCGCTGGTGATGGCGAAGTTCTCCTCCCGCACCACCGACCCGGCAGCCGATGGCGCGGT
The DNA here is from genome assembly GCF_001815965.1 of Corynebacterium sp. HMSC22B11. Taxonomy (NCBI): domain Bacteria; kingdom Bacillati; phylum Actinomycetota; class Actinomycetes; order Mycobacteriales; family Corynebacteriaceae; genus Corynebacterium; species Corynebacterium sp. HMSC22B11. Next base: position 47,734 of record NZ_KV823502.1, read on the forward strand.
CTGGCTACGCGTGCTGTGGGCTGTGGCCGTCGCTGTGCTGACGGTCGCGATGCTGCAGGTCGACGGCATCGGCACCCTGCAGATGGCGACATTGATCATGGGACTGCCGTTCATGATCGTGGTCTTCCTCATCATGGCCGGCCTGGTGCTCTCAGTCAGACAAGAGGTCCTACAGATGGACTCCCGTGCAGTCGCCCTGCACGGGGCGATCTCCGGGCGCACGGATAGCCAGCATGGTGATTGGCGCACCCGCGTGGAGCGCGCCGGCACGTGGCCGACCGCCGAACAGTCGCAGTCCTTCATCATGGAGGTCGCCAAGCCGGCTCTGAAGGACGTCACCGAGGAGCTGATGAACAATGGCCACGAGGCAACGTTGACCACGGTGGCTGACGAGCACACCGGTATCAACCAGCTCGACCTGTTCGTCACCTTCAAGGGCGATCCGGACTTCCGCTACCAGCTCTACCCAATCGAGGAGCGCCTGCCGAAGTTCGCCCGCCGAGGCAGCCACGGCGCGAATTACTACCGCGTCGAGGTCTTCGGCATCAACGGCTCCCTGGGCTACGACGTCTTCGGCTACACCCGCGAGCAACTCATCGCGAACGTGCTGGACCTGTTTGAACGACACATGGAGTACCTGCACATGCAGCGGAACCAGCCGGGCGAGACCGACCTCTCGGCCTACAACACCGAGATCCCGGAGTGGCAGGAGGACTTCGGCGACAACCACGCCGACTAATAAGCGTCTTGCGCCAGCACCGGCTCGCTCCGGGTGAACCTGGTGCAAACCGGCACAGCCCGGCACCTACAATGGCTTAAATGATCGCAGAGATTTTAGCCGAGGAACTAGGTGCCGGGCTGTCGCACGTCCAGGCCACCATCGCCCTGCTCGACGAGGGCAATACGGTTCCCTTTATCGCCCGCTACCGCAAAGAAATCACTGGCGGGATGGATGATTCCCAGATCCGCCAGCTGGACACCCGCCTGAATTACCTGCGGGAGCTGGAGGAGCGTAAGGAAACTATTCTCAAGGCCATCGAGGAGCAGGGCAAGCTGACCGACCAACTTGCCGCCGAGATCCGCGCCGTGCAGACGAAGTCCCGCCTCGAGGACCTCTACCTGCCCTATAAGAAAACTCGGAAGACCAAGGCCACCATCGCCCGCGACGCTGGGTTGGAGCCACTCGCGGACACGCTGCTGGCCCCGGGGGTCGCCGAAGACCCGGCAAGCATCGCCGAGGGCTACCTCTGTGAGGGATTCGAGGACACCAAGGCAGCACTGGCCGGGGCACGCGCCATCGTCGTCGAGCGAATCGCCACGGACGCGGACCTGGTTGGCGAAGTCCGTGAGGAGTTCTTCAACCGAGGTGTCGCCGAGGTCGGCGTCGTCGATGGGAAAGAAACAGAAGGGGTGAAGTACCGGGACTACTTCGACTTCTCCGAGCCACTCGACAAGCTTCCCAGCCACCGCATCCTCGCCATCCTGCGTGGCGAGAGCGAGGGCGTGCTCCACGTGAACCTCACGGGAGGGGAGGGGGACGAGTTCTACCAGGGAATCATCGCCGACAGGTTGGATCTCGGCCCGCAGGGGGATACAGCCGATAAATTCCGCGCCGAGTGCGTCCGCTTCGGCTGGCGCACCAAGCTCGCCGTCAGCTCCGCCGTGGATGCCCGGGTGAAGTTGAAGGAGCGGGCGGACGCCTCCGCCGTGGATGTCTTCGCGAAGAACCTGCGTGACCTCCTGCTCGCCGCACCCGCGGGGCAGCGGGCCACCCTGGGGCTGGACCCTGGTTACCGTAACGGTGTGAAGTGCGCGGTCGTGGACGCCACCGGCAAGGTAGTGGACACCATCATCGTCTACCCCCACTCCGGGGCCGCGAAGTGGGAACAGGCTCGTACCCAGCTTGCAGGCCTGGTCGCCGAGCACGGCGTCGAACTGCTCGCGGTGGGTAACGGGACGGCCAGCCGCGAGACCGAGAAGCTCGCCCGGGAGATTGCCGATCTCATCGCCGAGGCCGGCGGGAAGCGCCCGACTCCGGTCATCGTCAGCGAGGCAGGGGCCTCCGTCTACTCTGCCTCTGAGGTTGCGTCGCGGGAGTTCCCGGACATGGATGTCTCCCTGCGTGGCGCGGTCTCGATCGCCCGGCGCCTGCAGGATCCGCTGGCCGAGCTGGTGAAGATCGACCCGAAGTCCATCGGGGTGGGGCAGTACCAGCACGACGTGAATCAGACGTGGCTGACCCACTCCCTGGACTCGGTGGTCGAGGATGCTGTGAACTCGGTGGGGGTGGACGTCAACTCCGCTAGTGCCGAGCTACTCGAGCGGGTCGCGGGAATCACGAAATCCGTGGCAGAGAATATCGTCACGCACAGGCACGACAACGGTGCCTTTCGCTCCCGCAAGGAACTGCTGAAGGTGCCGCGCCTGGGCCCACGCGCCTTCGAACAGTCCGCCGGCTTCCTCCGCATTCATGACGGGGAGGACCCGCTGGACGCCTCCGCCGTCCACCCCGAGGCCTACACTCTGGTGCGCGCCATCACGGAGGACACCGGGGTGGCGGTGCCACAACTGATCGGCAACTCCGCGGTGCTGACGAAGCTGCGACCGGCGGATTACGCAAACGAGACTTTCGGTGTGCCGACGGTGCGCGACGTGCTCGCAGAGCTGGATAAGCCAGGCCGTGACCCACGCCCGAGCTTCAAGACTGCGAGCCTGGCCGAGGGGGTGGAGAAGGTCTCCGACGTGCGCCCCGGCATGGTGCTGGAGGGCACGGTGACCAATGTGGCCGCCTTCGGCGCCTTCGTCGATATCGGAGTGCACCAGGACGGCCTCGTCCACGTCTCAGCGATGGCCGACCGATTCGTCCAGGACCCCCACGAGGTGGTCCACTCCGGTCAGGTCGTCAAGGTGAAGGTGATGGACGTCGACGTCGACCGACAGCGCATCGGCCTGAGCCTGCGCCTGAGCGACGAGCCAGGTGGTGACCAGGGGTCCGGCTCCGGTCGGGCAGGTCGCCGCGGGGAGGCAGGAGAGAGGAATTCCCGGGCTGGCCGGGGACGCAATCGTGGTGGACAGCGTGGCGACAATCGTGGTGGTTCCCGTGGCAAGCGGGGTGGACAGCGCGGCGGCGGTTCAACAGCCGGTGGCGCAATGGCCGCTGCTCTCAAGCAGGCCGGCTTCTAGCTGGTTTGGTTTCTGCCGAATCGGCTGGCATACTATCCGAGTTAACTATGTTCCGGGTACGAACCCGTAGGCGCGATGAGCATCGAAAAGCCGCGAGGATCCTCTATCCAGGCAAGCAAAGGATTAATCCATGCATATTCTTGACAAGGTCGATGCAGCACAGCTGCGCGACGATATCCCAGAGTTCCGCGCAGGTGACACCGTTGACGTGCACCTGAAGGTCATCGAGGGCAGCAAGTCCCGCGTGCAGGTCTTCCGTGGCGTTGTGATCAAGCGCCAGGGCTCCGGCATCCGCGAGACCTTCACCGTCCGCAAGGTCTCCTTCGGCATCGGCGTGGAGCGCACCATCCCAGTGCACTCCCCGAACATCGACAAGCTCGAGGTTCTGTCCCGCGGTAAGGTCCGTCGCGCGAAGCTGTACTACCTGCGCGATCGCCACGGCAAGGCAGCCAAGATCAAGGAGAAGCGCTAATCTGCGCCACCGCACATTGTGCGCGTGAGAGGGGAACGGAAGTCACTTCCGTTCCCCTTTTTTTCTTGCCTGACTGAGGTGGTGACCCGGGGAATGGAACGTCCCAGTGCCGCAGGTGGCCGCCTGGTAGTCTGAACCCTTGTGACTACCGATCCCAAGAAGCACCAGCCCAACCCCGACGCAGCAGTCCCGCATGCAGGCGGCGCTGCACCTCAGCAGGCGGCAGGTCAAACCGCTGCGCAGCCGGGGGATGGGACAGCACGTGCGGGGGAGGGCACGGTAACCGAGAATCACAAGACCGCCGACACGTCGCAGGCAAAGGCCAAAGAGAAGAAGACCTACCCGTGGTGGGTGGAGATGCCCATCATCCTGGTTGCCACCATGCTGATTCTTGGCATGTTCAATATCTTCGTCGGCAGGCTCTACCTGATCCCGTCCGAATCCATGGAGCCCACCCTGCACGGCTGCGAGGGGTGCACGAATGACCGGATCTTCGTCAATAAGCTCGCCTACCTCGGTGGTAAAGAGCCGAAGCCGGGGGACGTCGTCGTCTTTGTCGGTGAGGACTCCTGGAACACGACCTACGTCTCCCAGCGTTCGGACAATGGGCTGATCAAGGGGCTGCAGAACGCCGGCAGCATGATCGGCATCATTGCCCCGGATGAAAACGCCCTGGTCAAGCGAGTCATCGCCACCGGTGGGCAGACTGTCCAGTGCCGCCCTGGCGACCCCGGCGTGATGGTCGACGGCAAGAAGGTGGACGATTCCTACACGATGAGCCCGCTGGTAAACCCGGTGGACCCGGCAACCGGCTCCGATGCGTGCCAGGGCGAGTACTTCGGCCCCATCACCGTGCCGGATGACCACCTGTGGCTGATGGGCGACAACCGCACCAACTCCCTCGACTCCCGCGGCCACGTGGGCGACGAGCACCAGGGAACCATCCCGGTGGAGAACGTGGTGGGTAAGGTCTCCGCGCGCGTGCTGCCGATCGATCGCATCGGTGGGGTCGCGCACCTGGATATCCAGCAGTAGCCATGGCGCGTCCCACCCCACAGTCGGCTGCGCGTGCCCGCGGCGCCGAGCTGGTGCAGCAGGCGCTCTCCGAGGGCTATAGCTTCGTCGATGACTACCTGCGATTCCACGGGTTCTCCCACGTGGCCGGGGTGGACGAGGCCGGTCGCGGTGCCTGCTGCGGCCCCATCACCATTGCCTCCTGCGTCCTGCCCGATCACGACGTTCCCGAGCTGGCGGGTCTCAACGACTCCAAGAAGCTCACCCCGCTACGTCGCGAGAAGCTCTTCGGCGCTATCACTGAGCATGCGGTGGCTTACAAGATCGTCCATATCCCTGCCGCCGAGATCGACCAGAAGGGCATCCAGTACGCCAACATCAACGGCATGTACCGCGCCGTTGCGGGACTGTCTGTGGAACCAGACGTGGTCCTCACCGACGCGGTACACCTGCCGGAGCTTGAGTGTGAGCACGCACCCCTGGTTAAGGGGGATGCGCTGTCCCCGGCGATCAGTGCCGCGAGCATCCTGGCGAAGGTCTCCCGGGACCGCCTGATGGTGGAGATGGACGAGCAGTATCCGGGCTATGGCCTGGCCGGCCACAAGGGCTACGGCACGGCGAAGCATATGGCTGCGGTGCGCCTCCACGGCGCGTGCCCGGAACACCGTTACACTTACTCCAATGTCGCCACCGCACATGCCGAGTGGGCGAGCACACAACCGCGTGAGGAAGGACGTCCTGGCCAGTGAGCGCTGAAGAGCTAGACGACTACGAGGCAAACGTTGAGCTGTCGATGTACCGCGAGTATCGCGACGTCGTGAGCCAGTTCTCCTATGTCGTGGAAACCGAGCGCCGGTTCTACTTGGCTAACGCGGTGGAGCTCACGCCCCGCAACTCCGGTGGCGAGGTCTACTACGAGATCCGCATGTCGGACGCCTGGGTGTGGGATATGTACCGCCCGGCCCGCTTCGTCCGCTACGTCCGCGTGATCACCTACAAGGATGTCAATATCGAGGAGCTCGACAAGCCCGAGCTGCAGTTGCCGGAGCACTAGCCCGGGCCCCTCGCGTCGGCCTCCTTTTTCCGGCTGCCCCGCTGTTATCCACACCCCAGCGCCTATCCACAGGCTCCTGGGGTTTTCTTTTTCCTGCCTACTTTTTAGGACGTCAACGCCCTGGCCACCGTGTTTGGCTAGCGTCACACGCTGCCCTGGTACGACAGCTGCGTGGGCAGGGCGAGCGTGAATGACTTTGGCCACGCGCAGCGGAACACAACGACAGCGAGGTACGGGGGATGGATAGCGCAACGCAGGTGGCAGGCGCCGATCGACACACGGCGGGTCGGGGGTCGGTCGGACAGAACTTGGCCGGACCGAGCACAGCGGATTCGACGGTGGGGGTGGGCCGACAGGGCGAGGCCCTGGCCGGGGAGTTCCTGGTGAATCAAGGTTGGACAATCGTGGAGCGCAACTGGCACTGCCGGTTCGCGGAGCTGGACATCATCGCCCTCGACCCAGCAGGCGAGATGGTGTTCGTGGAGGTCAAGTACCGGAGGGACACCGCGCACGGCACCGGCGTGGAAGCAGTAACACAGACCAAGCTGCGCCGGATGCGGCTGGCAGCGGGGAAGTGGCTGGCTGAACAGCAGCGCGGGGTCGATGTGGTGCGCTTCGACATCATCGACGTGGGTCCTGCCGGTGTGCGGGAGCACGTGGTGGGGGTGGCGTGATGGCAGTCGGGCAAGCCAGAAGCATGGCTCTGCACGGGCTGGACGGAATGCTCGTCACCGTGGAATGCGACCTGGGCCGAGGGCTGCCCGGGGTCAGCGTGGTCGGGCTGGGGGACGCGGCGGTGGTGCAGGCCCGCGACCGAATTCGTGCGGCGATGCTGAATAGCACACTGCCGTGGCCGAAGTCGAAGGTCGTGATGAGCCTGTCGCCGGCAGACGTGAAGAAAGAGGGCTCCAGCTATGACCTGGCGATGGTGGCCTCGATCCTGGCAGCCCAGGGTTTATCCGAGTTCGCGCTGGAGCTCCTGCGTGACACGGTGGTCGTCGGCGAACTCGGACTGGACGGCACGGTGCGCGCCGTCGCCGGGGTTGTCGCCATGATTCTGTCCGCACAACGGCGGGGGATGAACCGGATCGTGATCCCAGAAGAGAACCTGCCGGATGCCCAGCAGCTCGTCGACGTGGTGTCGGGGCTGGAGATCCTCGCTGTGGGCAGCCTCAAGGAGTTTCACGCGTGGCTGCGTGGCTCCGGCGACATTGTCCCCGTGAGCCGGCCAGTGGGCGAGCCGACCCCGGAATCGGGGCAAGGGTTACGGGATGAGGACATCGACATGGCCGACATCGTTGGGCAGGCCGAAGCGCGCCGGGCGCTGGAGATCGCCGCCGTGGGCGGGCACGCCATCATGCTCACCGGACCGCCGGGCAGCGGGAAGTCGATGCTCGCGGAGCGTCTGCCCACGATTCTGCCTCCGCTGTCGGCCACCGAGCAGGTCGAGGCGGCGGCCATCCACTCGATCGCCGGTGGCCGGGGAGACCTTGGCCCGATCTGGGCCGGGGTGAGACCATTCGTCGCCCCGCATCCTTCGGTGACCCAGGCCGCGCTTGTCGGTGGCGGGCCAAACCTGCAACCCGGCGCGATCAGCCTGGCCCACCACGGGGTGCTGTTCTTGGATGAGGCCGCGGAGACCCGCTCCGGGGTGCTGGACTGCTTGCGGATCCCGATGGAGGCCCGCCGGGTGGAGATCGCGCGCGCTCGCCGCAGCGTGTCCTACCCGGCGGGCTTCCAATTGGTGATGGCAGCGAACCCGTGCCGTTGCGGTGCTGAGGACCCAAGCATGTGCACGTGTAGTTCGACGGACCGCCGCCGCTACTACGCGCGGGTCTCGGGCCCCATCCGTGACCGGATTGACGTCTTCGCACAGACCCGCAGGCAGCGGCTGATCGGCCAACAGCTCCCGGTGAGTGCGCAGGCAACGGCCACGCCAGGAGCCGACAGCGGGGAGGAAAGAGCGGAGAGCTCCGCGGTGGTGGCGGAACGGGTCGCCCAGGCCAGGGAGCGTTCACACCACCGTTGGCGAAAATTCGACCTGGGGGAGGCCGTGACGAATGCGACGATTCCCGGCAGGCTGTTGCGCTCGGAGTGCGCGGCGAGTTTCGAGGGAATGGTGGCGCTGCAGGAAGCCTATGCCTCCGGTGCGCTCTCGCAGCGTGGGGTGGACCGGGCTCTGCGGGTGGCGTGGAGCCTCGCCGATCTCGCCGGGGTGGCCCGCCCCGGGGTTGGGGAGGTTCTGGACGCTGCCGAGCTCTTTTCCGACACTGAGGAGGTGCCAGCATGAGCCCTGCTGGAACCACCAAGGACCGTCAGAACCTACTCGCGTGGATCTACCTGCGGCAGACCATCGAAGCCTCAAACGCGGACATCCTCAACCTGCTCTGGCCCGAAGGCTGGGAGAATCGGCTCGAAGACCGGGATACGGGCGAGGGGGTGCCTCCCGATGTGCGGGGGCTCGCCAGCCGCATTCGCCACCGTGACCCCAGCCTGCCGCAGAGAGTCCTGGAATCGACTGCCACGCGTGTGGACTGCGATCCGGAAGCCGAACTCGACGCCGCCACGGCTGCCGGCATCCGGCTGATCACCCCGCTGGACCAGGAGTGGCCCGAGACACTGGATCACGCCTTCGCCCGAATCGACGACCGTGGCAGTGACCAGAACTCGGCCGTCCGGGGCCTTGCCGCAGCACCCTTTGCCCTTTGGCTTCGGGGCAACGGCAACCTGCGGAACTTAAGCCGCCAATCGGTGACCGTCGTTGGCACCAGGCAGCCCAATGCCTATGGGGCGCAGCTGAGTTCCCAGCTCAGCACGGACCTCGCCCTGGAGGGCTACAGCATCGTCTCCGGCGGAGCCCGCGGAGTGGACCGCTGCGCCCACACCGCCGCCCTGCGCGCCGGGGGCGCGAGCATCGCGGTGCTCGCCTGCGGACTCGACGTGGATTACCCCAGGCAGCACGTGGGGCTGTTCAACCAGATCGCGGAGTCCGGGGTTGTTCTTAGCGAGTACGCGCTGGGGACTCATCCCGCCCGGCACCGCTTCCTCACCCGCAACCGGCTGGTCGCCGGCCTGTCCGCAGGAACCATCGTGACTCAGGCTGCTAACCGCTCCGGGGCACTGAATACCCTCAACTGGGCGGAGGTCATGCTCAACCAGCCCATGGTGGTCCCTGGGCCCGTGGATACAGCACTCAGCCAGGGGGTGCTCCATCGCCTGCGGGACGGCCGGGCCCAACCTGTCTGGACCGCTAGCCATGTCCGGGAGCTGGTGGAGGCCTCCAGCCAGTTCCACGCCGAGGCGCCCGAACAGCAGGCGATGGTTTTCGGCTCCGGCACGGGGGTGCAGAGCATGTCGCTGAACCAGGTCACCGTCTACGACGCGGCTGGGCTACCCGGCGGGGGCGGTGGAACGCTGCGAGAAATCCAGCAGGAGACCGGGCTATCCATCCGGCTCGTGATGCGCACCCTTAAAGAACTCGACAAGCAGGGACTCATCACCAGGGAAGGGGAGCGTTGGGTCCGAGTGGATGGGGAGGCATAGCCAACGGGCCGATGAACCACGGCAACAGCTCTGCTGAGCCACAACAGCTATGCTGAGCTGCATGCCGAAAGCCCGCGACCCGCAACTCCTCATCGAGGACTACGTGGCTTACCTGCGCTATAACCTTGGCCGGTCGGAGAACACGATCCGGGCCTACCAGCGGGACCTCACCGACGCCCTCGAGGGGCTGCGGGATATCGAGTCCTTCACCCTCGACCACGCACGCGACGTGCTGGGGTACGCGGCCGACGATGGCGCCAGTCGGTCCCGGCTCTCCCGCCTGGCCTCCAGCATGAAAGGCTTCGGGAAGTTTCTCGCCCAGCGCGAGGTGCTCCCCGCCAACCCGGTCTCTGCGCTCCGGCTCCCCAAGGGGGAGAAGACGCTGCCCCGCGTGCTGCGCAGCGACCAGGCCCGCACCCTGCTCGATGGGCTCAAGGGTGAGGCGCTCGAACCCTCGGCTGCCCAACAGGACGGCTGCGATGCCCCCGCCGCCACGGGCCCGGCAGGTGAGAAGCAACAACGGCACGCCACGGCGCGCCGGGTGCGGGACTGGTTCATCGCCGAGTTGCTCTTTGGCACCGGAATCCGTGTTGGCGAGGCCGAGGCCATCGACGTCGAGGATTTCGACCGGGCCAACCGGCTCCTGCGGGTCACCGGTAAGGGAAACAAAACCCGCGTGGTTCCCTACGGCGGCGTCATCGACGAGGCTCTCACACACTGGCTCAGCCACCGCGGTGAGCTCGCACAGCCCGGCAACCCGGCCCTGCTCGTTGGGGTGCGCGGAGGCAGGCTCAACCAGCGCGAAATCCGCCGGGTTATTGACCAGGCCATCCGCCGCCACCCCGAGCTCGCAGTCGGGCACATGTCCCCGCACGGGTTCCGCCACTCCGCGGCAACCGCCGTGCTCGAAGGAGGGGCAGACCTAAGGGTGGTCCAGGAACTCCTGGGGCACGCCTCTATGAACACCACCCAGATCTACACCCACGTCGGCGCCGAGCGACTCAAGGCCGCCTACCGCCAAGCTCACCCGCGGTCGGGAGATTAACGGCACGCACCACGAGGGCCTAGCGCAACAGGCGCACCCGCACCGAGCCCAAGAGCCCAAAAGGATCGAGATAGAGCTTCCGCCCATCTGTGCCCTTGAGCCACGCGCCCCAGGACAACCCATCCGGCTTCCGGGCACTATCGCCCAACAGCGCTGCATTCGCTAGCCGACCGATCCGCTGGCCCCGGGACACCGACTCACCCTTGGAGACCTCCGCGTGCACCGGCTCGTAGGTGGTGTGCACCCCGTCCCGGTGCCGGATCGTCACCACCGGCGTGCCCGCGACGGTACCGACGAAGCTGACCCGCCCTCCCAAACTCGCCAGGACGTCCGCGGCGGGTGCCGCCCGCAGGTCCACGACGCGGTGGCCCGGCAGCCAGTCCTTCTCCGGAATATCGAGTGGCCGGGTCACCAGGGCCTCCGCCGCAGCGGGCGAGGTCGGGGAGTTCGTGACGAGCGGCACGCGGTGGGAACGGCTCAGCTGATCAGCGACTCTCAACCCGCCCCCGCTTTCTTGTTGCGCTTCCTCCACCGCGAAGGCCATTGGCGGCACCGGGGCTACCGCCATGCTTGACGTCAAGCTAAAAACACTGACCACGGCGAACAGGTGGCGCCGGAAATGGGAGGAAGAAAGAAAGCGTGACATGCCTCCAACCTGCCGCAGCTGACGTCCTGAAAAGAAGGGCGAAGAACCGGCTGTGGACAGGGAAGATCAACGGATACACACCGGGCGGGCAGCCACTTGGATTGGCAAGGCAGAGCAGCTAAGATGTTCCGGTGCAGTGTGCTCACGTTTCCCGCACTACCCGGGGATGATGCGCCGCGCGAACCGTGCCAGCGGAGAACACGAGGCCTCCCGCTAGTGGCGATCGCAGCGACGTCAAGAACACAACACCCCGGGCAACCGGCGGCGAGATAGCGAGCAGACTGACTACACGTAGATGCCTCGTGTCCCCAACAGGTTCCACCTACGGTCCCGCTGATTGCGGGTCAATACAGGTGGCGCAGCCCGGGGAGTCTGCCGGCCGGTCGCATAAGCCGAATGGAAGTTCGTCGAGTGCGCCGAAGAAGAAAACCGTAAAACCCCAAACTTTCGAAAGCGAGGAAGGGGCGGCAACGCTACAAGGCGAAGAAAACGCTTCAAAGCTGCCCCTGTAACACCATGGCTGTTGTTACTATGCGCGAACTGCTGGATGCAGGCGTCCACTTTGGTCACCAGACCCGTCGTTGGAACCCGAAGATGCGTCGTTTCATCTTCACCGACCGCAACGGCATCTACATCATCGACCTGCAGCAGACCCTGACCTACATCGACGAGGCCTACGAGTTCGTCAAGGAGACCGTCGCCCACGGCGGCAACATCCTGTTCGTCGGCACCAAGAAGCAGGCTCAGGAGGCCGTTGCCAACGAGGCTGAGCGCGTTGGCATGCCGTACGTCAACCACCGCTGGCTCGGTGGCATGCTCACCAACTTCCAGACCGTCTCCAAGCGCCTGGCCCGCATGAAGGAACTGCAGGCTATGGACGCAGCCGAGGACGGCTACCAGGGCCGCACCAAGAAGGAGATCCTCCTTCTGAACCGCGAGCGCGAGAAGCTGGAGCGTGTCCTGGGCGGCATCGCCGACATGACCAAGGTCCCGTCGGCAATGTGGGTCGTTGACACCAACAAGGAGCACATCGCTGTCTCCGAGGCGAAGAAGCTGGGCATCCCGGTTGTCGCCATCCTGGACACCAACTGCGACCCGGACGAGGTCCAGTACCCGGTCCCGGGCAACGACGACGCGATCCGTTCCGCAAACCTGCTGACCTCCATCATCTCCTCCGCTGTTGAGGAGGGCCGCAAGGCTCGCGCGGAGCGTCAGGCAGCTGCTGCGAAGGACGCTGCCGGCGACACCGGCAAGTCCGAGGCGGACGCTGAGGCTGTGAAGGCTGAGGCTGCAGCCGAGGAGAAGGCCGAGTCCACCGAGGCCTAAAGAGTGTTGAGTGGGGCGCGCACGCCCCGCTCGATGCCTCACACGGAAAGGCCGTATCTCGGCCTGCCCAGTGAGTGTGCTGCCCGCCGCCACACGTGGCGGGGATTTGCCTCTAGACTTATTGGCTGACAGCACATTCATTCTTTCACCACTTCCATACGAAGGAGGGTCGCCACTGATGGCGAACTACACCGCTGCTGATGTCAAGAAGCTCCGTGAGATGACCGGCTCCGGCATGATGGACTGCAAGAAGGCTCTCGTCGAGGCTGAGGGCGACTTCGATAAGGCCATCGAGATCCTGCGTATCCAGGGTGCCAAGGACGTCGGCAAGCGCGCTGAGCGCTCCGCATCCGAGGGCCTGATCGCAGTCTCCGGTAACACCATGATCGAGGTCAACGCTGAGACCGACTTCGTGGCCAAGAACCAGGAGTTCATCGACTTCGCGAACAAGGTTGCTCAGGCAGCCGACGCTGCGAACGCTAACTCCCGCGAGGAGCTCGAGGCAGTCGAGGTCGACGGCGCGAAGGCTGTCGACGCCCTGCAGGAGCTCTCCGCCAAGATCGGCGAGAAGCTCGAGCTGAAGCGCGCTGTCACCCTGGAGGGCGACAAGGTTGCTGTCTACCTGCACCAGCGCTCCGCTGACCTGCCGCCGGCAGTCGGCGTGCTCGTTGCTTACGAGGGCGAGAACGAGGAGGCTGCACGCGCGGCCGCCATGCAGGTCGCCGCTCTGAAGGCCAGCTTCCTGTCCACCGATGACGTCCCGGCCGAGACCGTCGCCAAGGAGCGCGAGATCGCCGAGGCTACCGCTCGTGAGGAGGGCAAGCCGGAGAAGGCTCTGCCGAACATCATCGAGGGTCGCCTGAAGGGCTACTTCAAGGACGTCGTCCTGCTGGAGCAGCCGTCGGTCACCGAGTCCAAGAAGACCGTCAAGCAGGTCATGGACGAGGCAGGCGTGAAGCTGACCGGTTTCGTGCGCTACGAGATCGGCCAGGGCTAAACCCGACACTGATCCCGTGCCTTCACGGCGTGGCTTAGTCGCTTAGCACGGCACCGCGCCACGGCATGGCGATAGTTTGAGCCGCCCACCCGTTTCACACGGGTGGGCGGCTTTTATTGTGCGCTATAATCCTGTTCAACATCTGAAGCGAGACAAGGAGATTCGTTGAGTAACGCGCCACACAGGTCCGGTTATAAGCGGGTTATGTTGAAGCTGGGCGGTGAGATGTTCGGTGGGGGAGCCGTAGGCATCGACCCAGATGTCGTTCAGAACGTCGCACGCCAGATCGCCGAAGTCGCTAACAGTGGCGTGCAGGTGGCTGTGGTCATCGGCGGTGGAAACTTCTTCCGCGGCGCGGAGCTGCAGCAGCGTGGCCTCGACCGTTCCCGCTCTGACTACATGGGCATGCTGGGCACCGTCATGAACTGCCTGGCCCTGCAGGACTTCCTGCAGCAGGAAGGCGTGGACTGCCGCGTGCAGACCGCCATCCAGATGACCCAGGTCGCTGAGCCCTACCTTCCGCTGCGCGCGGACCGCCACCTCGAGAAGGGGCGTGTGGTCATCTTCGGCGCCGGCATGGGCATGCCCTACTTCTCCACGGACACCACCGCAGCCCAGCGCGCCCTCGAGATCGGTTGCGAGGTTCTGCTGATGGCCAAGGCGGTTGACGGCGTGTACTCGGATGACCCACGCACGAACCCGGACGCTGAGCTCTTCCACGAGATCAACCCCCAGGACGTGCTTGAGCGCAACCTCAAGGTCGCCGACGCGACGGCCTTCAGCCTCTGCAAGGACAATGACATGCCGATCCTGGTGTTCAACCTCCTGGAGCAGGGCAATATCGCCCGCGCTTGCGCCGGCGAGCGCATCGGCACGCTCGTCAGCTCCGAGGTGAAGTAACCCGCCACGATGGCGGCACGCGGGTGAGGCGGGCAAGAACAGTCCGCCTCGCCGCACCAAACAGGAGAGTTGGGGGCAAGGGCTGCTAAATTGGTAGCCATGATGGACGAAATTCTCCTGGAATGCGAAGAGCGCATGACGAGCTCCGTCGAGTTCGCGCGCGAAGACCTCACGACGATCCGTACCGGGCGTGCTAACCCGGCCATGTTCAATAGCGTGATCGCCGAGTACTACGGTGTCCCGACTCCGATCACCCAGATGGCGACGATCAGCGTTCCCGAGGCGCGCATGATGCTCATCAAGCCCTATGAGCAGTCCCAGATCCAGGTTATTGAGAACGCGATCCGCAACTCTGACCTGGGCGTTAACCCGACCAACGACGGCCAAGTGCTGCGCGTGACGATCCCGCAGCTCACCGAGGAGCGCCGCCGCGAGATGGTGCGCCAGGCCAAGTCCAAGGGTGAGGACGCGAAGATCGCGATCCGCAACATCCGCCGCCACGGTATGGAACAGCTCGCGAAGATCCAGAAGGACGGCGATGCCGGCGAGGACGAGGTTCGCGCCAGCGAGAACGAGCTCGAGAAGACCACCTCGAACTACGTCAAGCAGGTCGACGAGCTTGTTGAGCGCAAGGAAGAGGAGCTGATGGAGGTCTAGGGACCTCCTTGAGGAGGGCTCCTTGAGCTCTTGATAGCCCTTTAAGCACACAACACATGCCCGCTCGCGTTGTGAGCGGGCATGTCGCGATAAGAGGGCAAAAGTGCACACACTCATGAGGGGCTGTCGGCAGGCGGCCGGAAAGGCGAGGTGCGGTGGCAGCTCACGCGTCGAATCCTGCATCGGAGCCCGGGAGCACCGCCCCGGGGGAGGCGGCCAAGCCCGCCAAGCAGATCAACCCTGGGCGAAACCTTAAGCATGCGATCACGACGGCGTTGATTCTCGGCGCAATCGTCATCCTTTCGCTGCTCTCGCCGTTGCTGTGGTACGCCCTGCTCGTCGTGGGCATGGGCCTGGCGGTCTACGAGGTCTGGCGCCGCCTACTGGAGGCCGGCTATGTGCTGAGCCTTCCGGTGCTCGTGGTGGGATCCACCGCGATGATCCTGCTTTCCTGGCCCTTTGGCCCCACGGGGTTGGTGGCAGGGTTTGCCAGCAGTGTGCTGCTGTTGATGGTTACCCGCCTGTTTCACCACGGCAGACACTCGCCACCGCATAACTACGTGCGCGATATGGCGGTGGGGGTGATGGTGTTGACGTGGATTCCGATGTTCGGCGCGTTCGCGGCGATGCTGTCGCGATTGGAGTCCGCCGGAGCCCCCGGGGCCTTCTACATCATCACCTTCATGCTTTGCGTGGTCGCCAATGATGTGGGCGGCTATGCATTCGGCGTGCTCTTCGGCAAGCACCCCATGGCTCCTGCGGTGAGCCCGAAGAAGTCCTGGGAGGGCTTCGCAGGCTCAGTGACGAGCGCCGCCGTGGTCGGCGCGCTCGCGGTGGCCCTGTTGCTGGGTGGTCCCTGGTGGTTGGGGATCGGGCTGGGCGTGGGGCTGTCCGTCTGCGCCACCCTGGGAGACCTGGTGGAATCCCAGTTCAAGCGGGATCTGGGCATCAAGGACATGTCCGGCATGCTGCCTGGACACGGTGGGCTGATGGACCGCCTCGACGGGATGCTGCCCGCGGCGATGGTGACCTGGGTGGTCCTCAACCTGATCGGCTAGGCCGACGTTACTTATAGCCGCGCTTGATTTGGCGGCGCAGCTGCGTCATCCGCACGATGCCGACCATCGCCATGATGAGGGCTCCTGCGATCGCGGCGATCAGCATGCCGATGCCGATGGGGAAGCTCCACTCCCAGCCGAAGAAGACCAGCTGGGCCTCCGTCTGATTCTGCAGGATGAACACCAGCAGGAGAATCAGCACGAGAGCGCCGATGATCAGCGCCGCCCACGTGCTGGCTGCGACGGAGCCCTTCACGTTCTGGTGGGCACGCTTGTGCTGCTCAGCCTGCGCTACGGGGGCGACCTCCCCCTGGGTGGGTGCTGTTGCCGAGTTGTTTTCTGCGGCGGGCTCGGCGGGTAGTTGAGCATCTGCCGGAGGCTCGTTGAAGGCCTCGTCGGCGGGCTGAAAATCAGGATTCTGGGGGTTGGTGCCTGGGTTCGTCATACCTCTATTCAAACGAACTGTGCGGCCAACTGCCATCACCGGGGTGCCCTCGCTACTCTTCGGCACCGGCTTATCTGGGCTCATGGCCCGGAATCGCGAGGTAGAGGGCATACGTGGAATAATGGGGCTCACTATGGCTACCCCCGTGAAACTGAATTTTTCCGCGCCTCGCCGCGGCCTTCCGCCCAAGCACTTCGCCGACCTGACGGCTGAGCAGGTTGAGGAGGCAGTGGTGGAGCTCGGGCTTCCGAAGTTCCGTGCGAAGCAGCTGTACAACCAGTATTACGGTCGGCTCGAGGGAGACCCGCTCGAGATGACGGACCTCCCGGAAGCCAGCCGACAGACCGTCAAGGAGAAGCTCTTCCCGGAGCTGATGACCCCGCTGCGCAAGCTCGATGCCGATGATGGGGAGACGCGCAAGACGCTCTGGCGCCTCCACGATGGCACGCTGCTGGAATCCGTCCTGATGCGCTACCCGGGCCGCGCCACCTTGTGCATCTCCTCCCAGGCTGGCTGTGGCATGGCATGCCCGTTCTGCGCGACTGGCCAGGGTGGGCTGGATCGCAACCTCTCCGTGGGTGAGATCGTCGAGCAGGTGCGCAACGCCGCCCGCGCGATGCGCGATGGTGAGGTCGCCGGCACCGAGGGGCGACTGTCCAACATCGTGTTCATGGGCATGGGCGAGCCCCTGGCTAACTACAAGCGCGTGGTCGAGGCCGTGCGTCAGATCACCCAGCCGGAGCCGCACGGCTTCGGGATCTCCCAGCGCAACGTCACCGTGTCCACCGTGGGCCTGGCCCCGGCGATCCGCAAGCTCGCCGATGAGGGCATGTCCGTCCGACTGGCCGTGTCCCTGCACACTCCGGACGACGAGCTGCGCGACACCCTCGTCCCGGTCAATAACCGCTGGTCCGTCGAAGAGGTTTTGGACGCCGCCGCGTACTACGCGGAGAAGTCCGGTCGCCGCGTGTCCATCGAGTATGCGCTCATCCGCGACATCAACGATCAGCCGTGGCGGGCCGACATGCTGGGCAAGAAGCTCCACAAGGCACTGGGCAGCAAGGTGCACGTCAATCTCATTCCGCTGAACCCGACCCCGGGCTCGAAGTGGGATGCGTCCCCGAAGGAGCGTCAGGATGAGTTCGTCCGGCGTGTGATCGAGCAGGGCGTGCCGTGTACCGTGCGCGACACGAAGGGGCAGGAGATCGCAGCGGCCTGTGGCCAGCTCGCTGCCGAGGAGGGCTAGCGACCCCCAGGGGTTCCGTGAAAACAAGGCGCCTGTACTGCTGGGAAAACCCCACCAGTACAGGCGTTTTGTGATCAACTTTACGCCGGAAAACCTCGACTCTGCATTCTCGGGATTGCTAAAATCCGGTTAAGAGTCCATAGGTTTAGTGAAGGCGTTCAATTGGCTAATCTTAATAAAGTCACTCGTCGGCGTTTTCTCGGCTGGTCGGCCGCGGCCGGCGGTGCCGGCGTCCTGGTCGCCTCGGGTGCGGGCGACGCACTGAGCAAGCAGTTCCTCGGCATCCCGGCGATGGGCCAGGAAGAGGCCGATGAGAAGATCGTCTGGTCCGCCTGCACCGTGAACTGCGGCTCGCGCTGCCCGCTGCGCCTCAAGGTGCGGGACGGCCAGATCGTTCAGGTCATGGCCGATAACACCGGCGATGCGGAGCTGGGCACCCAGCAGATCCGCGCCTGCGTCCGCGGCCGCTCGATTCGGCACCGCATCTACAACCCGGACCGGCTGAAGACCCCACTGAAGCGTAAGCCAGGCACCAAGCGGGGCGACGGCGAGTGGGTCGAGATCTCCTGGGAACAGGCTCTCGACGAGATCGCCGAGAAGATGACGGAGATCAAGTCCACCTACGGCAACGAGGCCTTCTACCTGCAGTACGGCACCGGCGTCATCGGGGCGACGATCGCGCGTTCCTGGCCGCCCGTCGAGACTCCGTTCGCGCGCCTGATGAACCTGTGGGGCGGCTACCTCAACCACTACTCGGACTACTCCACGGCTCAGATCACCTCGGCCTACCCGTACCACTACGGGGAGTGGGTCGGGTCGAACTCCTTCGACGACGTCGCGAACTCCAAGCTCCAGGTCATGTTCGGCAATAACCCGCTGGAAACCCGCATGTCGGGCGGCGGGGAAACCTTCGTGACTCAGAAGATCAAGCAGGAGCACGGGGTCAAGACGATCGTCATCGACCCGAGGCAGTCCGAAACCTCCGTCGCGCTCGCTGATGAATGGGTGGCCCTGCGTCCCGGCACCGACGCCGCGCTCGTCGCCGGGCTCATCCACGTCATGCTGACGGAGAACCTCCAGGACCAGAAGTTCCTCGACAAGTACACCGTCGGCTTCGACGAGCACACTCTGCCCGACTCGGCGCCGAAGAACTCCTCCTACCGCTCCTACGTCATGGGCAAAGGCCCCGACGGAATCGAGAAGAGCCCACAGTGGGCCGCGAAAGTCACCGGGGTGCCGGCCGACCGGATCACCCAGCTGGCGCGCGAGATCGCCCAGGCCAAGCCCTGCGCCATCACCCAGGGCTGGGGGCCGCAGCGCCACGCCAACGGCGAGAATCAGGCCCGCGCGATCTTCCTGCTCGCAGCCGTCATCGGGCAGATCGGCATCAGGGGCGGCGGCACCGGCGCGCGCGAAAGCTCCGCGAACCTCGGCATGGCAAGCCCGTTCAACACCCAGCACGAAAACCCCATTGAGACCGCGATCCCGGTCTTCGGATGGACCGAGGCCGTCGAACGTGGCGAGGAGATGACCGCCACCCGCGACGGCGTGCAGGGCAAGGACAAGCTCGACGTCCCGATCAAGATGATCTGGTCCTACGGCGGAAACGCCAATACCAACCAGCACGGCGACCTCAATCGCACGATCGAGCTGCTGCGCAGGGAGGACAAGGCGGAACTCATCGTCGTCAGCGACATCCAGATGAGCGTGTCCGCCCGCTACGCCGACTACGTCCTGCCGGATGCGTCCACCGCCGAACAGGAGGACGTCATCCAACAGGGCAGTGCCGGAAACATGGAGTACACGATCCTGGCCTCCAAGGCCATCGAACCGATCCACAACACCAAGCCGATCTACGAGGTCTGCGCCGAGCTGGCCGAGCGTCTCGGGGTGGGAAAGAAGTTCACCGAGGGGCGCACCCAGGAGCAGTGGGTCAAGCACACGATCGCGGAATCCGCCCGCGATATCCCGGAGCTGCCGAGTTACGAGAAGCTCAAGGAGATGGGCGTGTGGAAGCGGGCTGGGGAGTCGGTGATCCCGCTGAAGGAGTTCCGCGAGGACCCGGCAGCCAACCCGCTCGAAACCCCGTCCGGGCTGATCGAGATCTACTCCGAGGAGCTCGCGAAGCTGCGCAAGGAGTGGGAATTCCCGAACGCCGCCCCGGGTGATGAGATCACCGCGCTGCCGGAACACGTCGACACCTGGGAAGGGCCCGCGGAGGCGCACAAGGCCTACACCAGCGGCGGCAAGTACCCGCTGCAGTGCATCGGACACCACACAAAGGGCCGCACCCACTCGTCTTACGGCAACGTGGACTGGCTCCGGGACGACGCCCACCCCCAGGTGCTGTGGATCAACCCGCTGGACGCCCGCAAGCGGGGTATCAAGAACGACGACGAGGTCTACGCGTTCAACGACCGCGGCAGGATCAAGTCCGTCGCACGGGTCAGCCCCCGCATCGCGCCCGGCGTGATCTCCGTTCCCCAGGGGTCCTGGTTTGCGCCGGACGCCAAGGGAGTGGACGCCGGAGCCAGCGTCAACACACTGACCAGTTGGCACCCATCCCCGCTGGGCAAGGGCAATGCCCAGCACACGACTCTCGTTGAGGTTGAGAAGGCCTAAGAAAGGCCGAAGGTAAGGAAAAACATGGCTAAGAAGAACGCTTCCCAAGAAAACCAGCGGCTGGGTTTCTACTTCGACCAGAGCTTGTGCAACGGCTGCAAGGCCTGCCAAAT
Source organism: Corynebacterium sp. HMSC22B11 (assembly GCF_001815965.1). Taxonomy (NCBI): domain Bacteria; kingdom Bacillati; phylum Actinomycetota; class Actinomycetes; order Mycobacteriales; family Corynebacteriaceae; genus Corynebacterium; species Corynebacterium sp. HMSC22B11. Next base: position 68,055 of record NZ_KV823502.1, read on the forward strand.
CGCATGCAAGGACAAGCACGACACCCCGCTGGGTACCAACTGGCGCCGGGTCGTGGAGTACTCCGGCGGGGATTGGAACCTCGCCAACGGGGTGTTTAACCACGACACCTTCACCTACTACACGTCGATCTCCTGCAATCACTGTGAGGACCCGATCTGCGCGAAGGTCTGCCCGACGACCGCGATGCACAAGGGGGAAGACGGCATCGTCACCGTCGACCCCGATAAGTGCATTGGTTGCCGCTACTGCGAGTGGGCCTGCCCTTATTCCGCTCCGCAGTTCAACCCGGAGACCAAGCAGATGAGCAAGTGCGACCTGTGCGCCGACCTACGTGCGGAGGGGGAGGAGCCCGCCTGCGTCACCGCCTGCCCGTCGCGTGCCCTGGACTGGGGGCCGATCGACGAGCTGCGGGAGAAGTACGGCGATATCAGCGCCGTCGCGCCCCTGCCTGATCCGAGCATCACCAAGCCCAACCTCGTTATTCGCCCGCACCGCGATGCGAAGGAGTGGGATACCAACCACGGCGAGATCATGAATCGCCAGGAGATCTAGACCAGTGTTTCTGCAGGAATGGCCACTGACCTTCTTCACGATCCTGTCCCAAATGGCCGTGGGCGCGTTCATCATCCTGGGGCTCATCCAAGTGAGCTCCCGCCGGAGGGTCGGGGCAGTGGCCGATAAGGACCGCGCCGAGGCCAAGGCGCAGGCATTGGAGCGGGTCTCGGATGCCGCGCTCTACGCGATTGGCCCGTTGATGGTCGCCGGCTTTATCGCCGCGTTCTTCCACCTGGGCAACCCCATGAACGGCATCAACGTGATCCGGGGCGTGCCGAGCTCCCCGCTCGCGCAGGAAGTCATGATGGGCGTGGGCTTCGCCGTACTGGGCTTCGCCTTCGCCGCCACCCAATGGTTCCACTGGGGCAGCTCACGGCTGCGCTTCGTGCTGGCGATCGTCACCGCGCTGTGGGGCCTGGCCTTCGTGTGGTCCATGGCGCGCCTCTACATGCTGCCAACGATCCCGCATTGGGATCACTGGACCACCCCGGCGCAGTTCTATGTGACCACCTTCTTGAGTGGCGCACTCGCGATCGGCACGGCCCTCGCGTGGTTCCCGAAGTTGCGGGATAAGCCCTGGCTGAACAAGCTCATGCCAGCCAACCGTCGCCCGGCAGACATGAGCGATGCCCACGTGGACTACGTCAACCGGCTGGTGCAGCGCTCGCTGCAGGGCATCGGCGTGCTCTCCGTTTTGCTGCTCCCGATCGAGCTCTTCGTGATCATCTTCGCCTATAGCCGACCAGATTCGGTGAACCCCGCGGCCTTCGCCTTCCCGACCGGGTGGTTCGTCCTGCGGCTGGCCCTGCTGATCATCGGTGCCGGGCTGATGGGCCTATTCCTGGCGCGGACCAAGAGGGACGACATCAACCTGCTGCTCACGCTGGTGATGACCAGCTACATCCTCGTGACGATCTCTGAGGTTATCGGCCGCTTCATCTTCTACGGCGGCATGGACAGGATTGGGATTTGATGGGCGCCGAGCAGGACCTGGCGGCCATCTCGGAGGCCGCCTTGGTGGTCTCCCAGCTTTTCCTGGCTGCCCCGAACCCCGAGCTGCGCGGGGCGTTGCAGGACGACGACGCGCTGGCCGAGTGGCCGCTGGCCGACCCCCAATCCCAGCGGGGGATCGCGATGCTGCGCGAGGCGGTGAGGGAGGGCAATCTGGATAGCCCGGATTCCCTCCAACGTGACCACCTCTACCTCTTCACCGGGATCGGCAAGCCACTGGCGCAGCCCTACGAGTCGCCATACTTGTCGAAGGAGGGGTTGCTCTTCGACGAGCAGACGGTTGCCGTCCGAGAGGCTTATGCGGCTCACGGCCTGCGGGTTCCAAACCCCCGGGTTCCGGATGATCACATCGGCTACGAATTTGCTTTCGTCTCCCACCTGGCAGGGCAGGCCGCTGGAGGCAACGCCGGAGCGCTGCCAGCCTTGTACCGCTTCGTGAGTGAGCACCTCGGGTGCTTCGCCGGTGACGTGGCTGAGGGGCTCCGGGAGCACGCCCAGACCGTGACCTACCGTGCCCTGGCCGAGCTGAGCGAGGGAGTCCTGGCCCATGTCCGAGCCGAGCGCTAAGCCTGAGCTCTTAAGCGCCGACCAACGCCATCGGCTCTACCGGTGGGCGCGAGACATGAACCCCGACGTTGTGCTGGTGTGTGCCGAGGCCCAGCTGCCGCGCTTCCCCCGAAACCACAGCCCCGTCCTGTTGCCAGGCTGCGCGGGTGAGGATCCCTCGTTGGCCGCTGCGTTATTGGCCTGCGGGGCGAAGCGGGTGCGCGTCCTGCCATGCCGGGAAGCCCACCCGGAACGCTGCGCGGCGGGTGCGGAACTGGTGGAAACCCCGCAGGCGCGGGTGCTGCGCGCGGCCGAGTACCTGGATGCAACTCAGGTGCCGGTGTCCCGGCGGGCGCTGATCGGGCTGGGGGCGCTGGGGGACGGGGAGATCGTGGTGGATCCGAACGCCCCGACGATGATCCGGCTCGCCCAAGCGCACCAGGTGTTGGGAACCCAGCCCGACACCAGCATCGAGCTGGACGCCCCGCGGCTGATCGCCTCCGGTTGCCAAGCATGCGGGGTGTGCACCCAGATGTGCCCGAGCTCCGCCCTGGAGCTCACGGTTGTTGATTCGGTGGCCAGCCTCACCCAGAACCTCGCCGCCTGCACTGGGGAGAATACTTGTGTTGCCAGCTGCCCCTACGGCGCATTGAGCAGCAGCGGCCAGCTGCAGCTCGCCGACCTGGTCGACGGGGACATACGCGAACTCACTAGATTCCCGGTCTGCCAGTGTCGCCGCTGCGGGGCGGATTTCCCGGCCCGGGAAGGGGAGGACGGCACGGCGAAGACCTTGTGCCCAACGTGCGAGCGCACCACTGCCGACCCGTTTTCCTCCTGGCTGCCTCCCGGCTTCACCCTCGACTAGCGTCCGGGGGCGTTTTCACGGCGCCGCGGCGCCGGGAATTATCGCCGGGCCACGGCGTGAGGGCGTTCGGTGGCGCTAGCGGAACCCGTGAATGCAGCGATGGCCCCGAACCACTTCTGGTTCGGGGCCATCGCTTGTGCCAGACGCCTGGCGTGTCGCTAATGGGGTAGCTGCGCTACTCCTTGATGTTCAGCGCCAGCTTCTCCTCAGGGGTGAGGTCCGCGTACACGCCGGTGTTGTTGCGCTGATCCTCGGTCCAGTTCGGCTCGACGTGACCCGGGGCCTTGTTGCGTGCGGTCACCGTGGTGCGCTCCTTGGCCTTAGGCTCGAACGCGAACCATGCGGTACCGACGAGGATGAAAGCAGCCAGGGCGATCAGCCAGATGTTCTCGACGTTGCCCTCGTGGTTACCAACCAGCATGAACACCAGGAATCCGACGGAAATGAGGCCGGACAGAACGACGGCGCGCTTGCTCAGGGCGCTCCAGCCCCAGCCCGCGGATGGTACATCTTCGGTCGAAATGCCGTTGAAAACTTCAACCTTTGCTTCGTGGTGAGCCACGGAATCCTCCTGACGTCTGATCAGTTAATCACACTCATCTTGCCATAGATTTCACAGAATGTAGGTATCTCCACACGCCATACAGCCCCTACTCGGGTGTAGGAGGCTTCGCGGCCGGCGGGTTAGGATATGGCCATGACTTTCGACAAGACTCGCGTGGTGATTCTCGGGAGTACTGGATCCATCGGTGTCCAGGCCCTCGAGGTGGTTTTCGACAATCCCGAACAGTTCGAGGTGATTGGGATTTCGGCCCACGGCAGTAAGCCCGAGTTGCTGTTGGAGCAGGCCCAGAAGATCGGTCTGCCCGCCGAACGAGTCGCGGTGGCCTCCGACCGAACCGCCGATTTCGTCGAAGCCCAGCTCGGCGGCCACTGCATTCGTGGCCAGGACTCCGCCCGCGACCTGGTGGAGGAGCTCGGCGATCAGTTGGAGAGCACGGACGTGATCCTGAATGCCCTGGTTGGCTCCCAGGGGCTCGAGGCGACGCTGTCCTCCCTGGGTACCCAGGCGCGTCTCGCGTTGGCGAATAAGGAGAGCCTCGTCGCCGGCGGCCAGCTGGTGCTGGACGCCGCCGATGAGTGGCAGCTCGTCCCTGTCGACTCCGAGCACTCTGCGATGGCACAGTGCCTGCGCTCCGGGCGTCGCGACGAGGTCGCCACCCTCGTGCTGACCGCCTCCGGCGGGCCGTTCCGCGGCTGGACCCGCGAGCAGCTGGAGCCGGTCACTCCGCTCCAGGCGGCCAGCCACCCCACCTGGTCCATGGGCCAGATGAACACGCTGAACTCCGCAACGATGGTGAACAAGGGCCTGGAGCTGATCGAGGCCTGCCTGCTGTTCGACATGCCTTCCGATCGCGTGGAGGTCACCGTTCACCCGCAGTCGATCGTGCACTCGATGGTGACCTTCCGCGACGGCTCCACCATCGCGCAGGCATCCCCACCGTCCATGAAGCTGCCGATCAGCCTCGCGCTCGGCTGGCCGAACCGCGTGGCCGGGGTGGGGCAGCCACTGGACTTCACGCAAGCCGCCACCTGGGAGTTCGAGCCACTCGACGACGAGGTATTCCCCGCGGTGGAGCTGGCCCGCGAGGCAGCAAAGGCGGGCGGGGTCATGCCCGCGATCTATAACGCGGCGAACGAGGAAGCTGCGATCGAGTTCCTCAACGCGAATATGGCCTTCCCCCGCATTGTCGACACGGTTGAAGCAGTGATGTCCGCCTCCGGCGCAGCGTCCACCCCGACGTGCCTGGAGGACGTCCTGGAGGCCGAGCGCGAGGCCCGCGCACTGGCACACGAGAGGATGCGCCCGTGGCTTTTGGGCTAGGAGTACTGCTCTTCGCCTTCGGCATCCTGATCAGTATTGCGCTGCACGAGGCGGGACACATGTTCGCCGCCCGCGCCTTCGGCATGCGGGTGCGCCGATACTTCATCGGTTTCGGGCCCACCCTGTGGTCCACCGCGCCGAAGGATAAGGGACGGGGCGCTGCCACCGCGGGAACAGCGGACGTCGACGTCGACGCTGCCAACGTCCCGGCGAATCCGGCCCCGCTAACGGCGGAGACGGAGGTTGCTACCGACCCGACCGGTGGCGTGCCGCACACCGAGTACGGGATCAAGGCGATTCCGCTCGGCGGCTTCTGCGAGATCGCCGGCATGACCCCGCTGGACGAGCTCAGCGAGGAAGAAAAGCCCCACGCGATGTACCGCAAGCCCTGGTGGCAGCGGGTCATCGTGCTCTCCGGCGGCATCGCCGTCAACGTGCTCGTCGCGCTGATCGTGCTCTATTCGGTGGCGAATATCTGGGGCCTGCCCGACCACAAGGCGGACATCCGCACCACCGTGCAGTCCACCCAATGCGCCCCGCCGACCCAGGACGCCGACGGCACCCTCGCAGACTGCACGGGCGACGGCCCAGCAGCCGCGGCGGGCATCACACCGGGCGATACCATCACCGAAGTGGATGGCCAGGAGGTGCCCACCTTCCCGGACTTCACCAAGGCCATTGACCAACTCGTCTCGGAGAACGCGGCTGGCGCCGGGAGCGGTGAGGCACACGCCCAGAGCCGCGAACTCAGCGTGGGCGATACCCTCACCGTGCCGATGCGCGTGCAAAACCCGGATGGCAGCGACGAGGTCAAGCAGGTCGACGTCGACATCGTGGAACGGCGCAACCAGGACGGCTCCACGAGACTCGCCGGTGCGATTGGCATCACGATCAAGCTGCCGGGCAACGTCGAATACAACCCGGCGACCGCGGTGGGAGGGACCCTCTCCTTTACCGGCTACATGGTCTCCGAGACGGCCAAGGGCTTGGTCGCGCTGCCCGCGAAGGTGCCAGGAGTGGTCGCGGCGATCTTCGGGGCCGAGCGCGCGGATGATTCCCCCATGAGCGTGGTGGGTGCTTCCCGCATCGGCGGGGAGCTGGTGCAACACGAGCAGTGGCGTTATTTCCTGATGATGCTGGCCAGCCTGAACCTCTTCCTCGCCGCCTTCAACCTGGTGCCGCTGCCGCCACTCGATGGCGGGCACATCGCGGTGGCCATCTACGAGCGCATTCGTGATGGCCTGCGCCGCCGCCGGGGTAAAGAGCCGGGCCAGCCGGTGGACTACCGCAAGCTGCTGCCACTGACCTACGGTGTCGCGCTGCTGCTGATGGTCTTCGGAGCCATCGTCATCGTCGCGGATGTGATCAACCCCGTGCGGCTTTTCTAATTCGCAACTCTGTCCGCACCACACCGGCGGGGGCGTTGCCCGTTGTCGCCGGGGCGGTATTAGGCTGGGAGGGGCACGCTGCTTGATCCGCAGCACTCTATTTTCTTCGAAAGGGGCTAGAGACCTTCATGTCCGGCATTTCTCTGGGAATCCCAGATGGACCTCCACCCACGCTCGCGCCGCGCCGGAAGACCCGCCAGCTGATGGTCGGCGACGTGGGAGTCGGCAGCGAGCACCCGATCTCGGTGCAGTCGATGACGACCACGAAGACACACGACGTCAATGCCACGCTGCAGCAGATCGCCCAGCTGACTGCGTCGGGCTGCGACATCGTGCGAGTGGCCTGCCCGAAGCCTCGCGACGCCGAGGCCCTGCCGATCATCGCCAAGAAGTCCCCGATCCCGGTGATCGCTGACATCCACTTCCAGCCGCGTTATATCTTCCAGGCCATCGAGGCCGGTTGCGCCGCGGTGCGTGTCAACCCGGGCAATATCAAGGAATTCGACGGCCGCGTCAAGGAGGTCGCCCAGGCCGCTGGGGACGCAGGCATTCCGATCCGTATCGGTGTCAACGGCGGATCCCTGGATAAGCGCCTGCTCGAAAAGTACGGCAAGGCCACCCCCGAGGCATTGGTGGAGTCCGCCATCTGGGAGGCCGGCCTGTTCGAGGAACACGGCTTCGGCGACATCGCGATCTCCGTGAAGCACTCCGACCCGGTCGCGATGGTTGAGGCCTACCGCCAGCTGGCGGCGAAGACGGACTACCCGCTGCACCTTGGCGTGACCGAGGCGGGCCCGGCTTTCCAGGGCACCATCAAGTCCTCCGTGGCCTTCGGTGCGCTGCTCTCCCAGGGGATCGGGGACACGATTCGCGTGTCCTTGTCAGCGGACCCGGTGGAGGAGATCAAGGTCGGCGACCAGATCTTGCAGTCGCTGAACCTGCGCCCCCGCAAGCTGGAGATTGTCTCCTGCCCATCCTGCGGTCGCGCCCAGGTGGACGTCTACACCCTGGCTGAGGAGGTCACCGCCGGCCTGGAGGGCATGGAGTTCCCGCTGCGCGTGGCCGTTATGGGCTGCGTGGTTAATGGTCCGGGCGAAGCTCGGGACGCCGACCTTGGCGTGGCTTCCGGTAACGGCAAGGGCCAGATCTTCGTCAAGGGTGAGGTCATCAAGACCGTACCCGAGGACCAGATTGTCGAGACTCTCATCGAGGAGGCTCACCGCATCGCCGAGGAGCAGGGCATGGAGGCCGTGGAGGGCGCTTCCGCCGAGGTGAAGGTCACCCGCTAGGGTTCTTTCCCTTTTATGACGATGATCGGCCCGGCCTGCAAACGCAGGCCGGG